>DASYSI010000131.1:0-9264 GCA_036003485.1 Burkholderiales bacterium
CGTGCGCAACCGCTGCCGCGTGTACCCTGCGTGAGCGAACGCTTGCGCGAGGCTTGGATTGATCACGTAAATATAGCCCGGCTTTCCTCCGCTCGTCGAAACGCCGACCCGTCCGATGCCGCGCGCGAGCAGCGTGATGCATTCGTTGAGGCCAACCGTATTGACCGGGACCGGGATTTGCGAATGCTCGCCTGCTTTCATCACGGTGACTGCGCTGTCCGCAGCGGCGAGACCAAAATCAACGTGCACCGGATCCCACGGCGTCAACTCCTGTTCCTCGCCGATGCAGTAGCTCCATGCCGCCGGATGACCCATCGTCCCTTTCGTCAGTTTTCCCGGGTGTGCGCGTCCGATATTCCACAGGATCAGCCTGATGGCCCTGCCGATCGCGGCGTTGGCGCGCGCGCCGTTGGGCCCGAAGATCCACTCCCGTGTATGAAACTTGAGCGCGCTTACGATCGGTCCGCTGACGAGCGTGAAGATGGCGGCCGAGCCGGTGGACTGCGTCGTATTGATCGGGAACTCAGGATCGACGAGGCATTCCACCGCGGCCAGCACGACGGGCACGTACTGCGGCAGGCAGCCCGCCATCGCGCAGTTGGCAACGATTTTTTCAACCGTTGCCTCACCATCGCCGGGAAAGATCGTTCCGAGAATTTCGCCAGGATCGCGTCCAAGATAGTCGAGCATTGCGCCAACCACCTTGCGCGTCGGCGGAAATACGGGCAGTCCATCGGTCCATCCCTGCTCGTAGACGAACTCGGTAAATTGCTCGATCGACTCGAGCGCGTGAATCTCGGCCTTGTGTGCCATCGGGCTCCTGCGTGATTAAAAAGCGGCTCGGTCTATCGCGTGCTGCCTCACTCCACCTTTTCGAAATCGATGCGCTCGTTGACGGGCAGGCCCTGAAGCTGGCGGCGCAGACAGTCGAGACCCATTTCCACCGCGCCCAGGCGCACCCAATCGCGGCCGCCGACGATCCGGCTGCGCCGCGACGCGACGTCGTGGCCGGTTGCGATCGCGAGGCAGATCGATCCCGCGAATTCGATCCGGTCGGCACCTTCATCGAGCTCGATCAAGACCGCGAGTGCGTGCGTCGAGCCGGTATGGCGCTGCGCGGCGCGCGCCACGGCTTCAGCGGTCTCGCGCGTGATACCGCCTGGCATTGACGGGCCTTCGAGTCCGACAGCGGCACACACTTCGCCGAGGTCGCGCGCTACGATGCCGCGGCGAACGATTTTCTCGGCGCCCGGCAGATGCGCGATGCGCGCAGCGATCAGCCCGCTCGTGAATGTCTCGACCAGCGTCAGCGTGGCGTGGCGGCTCGCGAGCTCTGCCAGCACGACGCTTTCGAGCGTGCGATCATCCTCGGCCAGAATGAAATTCCCGAGCCGCTTGCGAACTTCGTGCTCGACCGGTGCAAGCTTCGCGCGTATATCGTCCATGTCGCTGCCGCGAACCGTGAGCTTGGTTTCGAGCTGAGGGTAATGCGCACGAAAGCCGAGCTTGACACTGCCATCCGGGGCCAGCGCTTCTACGCCCGCGAGCAGCGAGTCGGCATGCGATTCGCCTATGCCATAAGAGTGGAAGCGCTTCAAATAAATCGCTGTCTGCTTGCCGCTTGCCGCCAGCAGCCGCGGAATGACCTGCTCTTCGAGCATGCGCCGCAGTTCGCGCGGAACTCCGGGTGTGAAAAAAAATCTCGCCCGGCCGATGTTCACCGCAAATCCACACGCGGTCCCGACCGGGTTGTCGATCACCTCGGCACCCGCAGGCAGCATCGCCTGTTTCCGGTTGTTGGGCGGCATCACCCGGCTGCGCCGCTGAAAGTACGTTTCCATCTTCGCGAGCCAATCCTCGCTCAAGACGAGTTCGACGCCGGCCGCCTTGGCCGCAATTTCCTGCGACAGATCGTCAATCGTAGGACCGAGCCCGCCGTTGACGATGACGGCGTCAGCACGCTGCCCGGCCAACTGAAATGCGAGCAGGAGATTCTCGCGCTCGTCTCCCACTGTCGTCTCCCAGCTCAGCGCGAGCCCGAAATCCTCGAGCTTCTGGCTGATGTAGCTGAAGTTGGTGTTGACGATCTTGCCGGTCAGTACCTCGTCACCCGTGCATATGACTTCGATGCGCATATGGAAAAATAAATTGGAAAAAGCGGTTTCGAGAAACGGGATTCATTCCCCTTCGAGCATTGCTGAACAAAGGGCAAGCGGGAAGCACAGAAGCTACCGTCTGGCGCGTAGCGCCGTCAAGCGGCATCTTGATCACGGGTCAGCGATCATGAAGCGCGGAATTGGGACGAAAGCTGCAGATGAGAAGAGCGTGACGAGAACCTGCGACTGTCATGAGACT
The DNA here is from genome assembly GCA_036003485.1 of Burkholderiales bacterium. Lineage (GTDB taxonomy): Bacteria > Pseudomonadota > Gammaproteobacteria > Burkholderiales > SG8-41 > PALSA-1004. Next base: position 2,356 of record DASYSI010000131.1, read on the forward strand.
AGAAGCGGGCTCAAATTTACTCCCTCGCCCCGCGACAGCGGGGAGAGGGCTGGGGTGAGGGGAAGCGATTGCGGTCCCGGAAGAGACGCTTATTCACCCGGAAAGGCACATGGAGGGTGCCCTTCCAGGCTTGCTGACTTCTGACTATACCGCGACTCGCCTTTCGTTTGCGGCTGCACGCTGGTCAGGCGCCGTTTCGCTCGACGCATTCGCGGCTGGCGCATTTGCGTCCTCGATTTCGATCCGTTTGGCCTGGCGCGCCTGCGATCCGCGCACGCGGACAGTCAGCACACCGTCACGCAATGACGCCCGTGCCGTGCTCGCATCGACGCCTTCAGGTAGCGAAACTTCGCGGTAGAACTGACCGTAGTTGCATTCCGAACGGTGGACGCGCTCATCCTGCCCGCTTTCGCAGCGGCGTTCGCCCTCAATGACAATCCGGTCGTCTTCGATATTGACATGCACGTCCTCCTTGCGCGTTCCGGGCAGGTCGGTGCTGATCACGATCTCATCGCCGCGCCGCGCGACTTCGATTTGCGGCCTCCATAGATTGCCCATATCGCCCGCTGCGCGCCCGCCGAAATTGCGCGAACCCATGAAGCTTTCGGCGAAGCGGTCAAACTCTTCGGTCAGCATCCGCATCCGGCCGAACGGGTCGTCCCACCTGCTGGCGAACAAGCTCGGAAAGGGCCGTCGCGGTACGCGTGTCAGTCGTCCCGCGCGCGACCGCTCGCCCGCGACGCCGGCACGTTGCGCGTCCGGTCTGCCCGCTTGCGTGCCCTCGCCCGCGGCGCCAGCGTGTTGCGCGAATTGGCCGTGGTGTACTTCACCGCGCCACTGACCGGTCTCTGCGCCGCGGTTCTCGATGAAGTCCTTGAACCGCTTGAGATCGCCCTCGATGCGGTGCGACGTAAGGCCCAACGCATCGCCGACGTTTTCCACGACGCCTTCGGGATCGTAATGGATCGCGAGCGTAACGCGGGTTCGATTGCTGGGCAGCCGGTCGAACCGCACTGTCCCCGCGTTCGCGGCACCGGTCGTGCTGCGCCACGAGATGCGCTCATCGGGCAGCTGTTCGGTTATCTCGGCCTCCCAGCTCAGGTCCTTGCCGCCGATGTTTGCATGCCACCTCAGGTGCGTCGGATCGAGCTGCTTGACCTCTTTGATCCCTTCCATGAAACGTGGGAATTCCTCAAACTGAGTCCACTGGTTGTAAACCGTTCGCAACGGACTTTCGACTTCGATCGATTTCACAACGTCAGCCATATTTGCTCCTTTTCGAAAGTGGGGGTCCTTCAGAAAATAAAAATGCCGCCTGCGGCAACCCGGAATCGGTTGGTACTCAGCGGCATATGAACGTGTATATTTCCTCGGCGGATTCCTCGATCAATCTTCTGTTGACGCCGCGATGCGGCGGGGTTTGCAGTCGCACCTACCCGCGATAGCCCATGGCGTTTCGATAGATTTACGTGACACCGGCAAATCAAAGCCCGAACCCGCGCCGGCGAAATTAATTTAATCGATGCGTGGAGTTTGTGCTGTAGTCGCTCAACTCAAGTACGGGTCGGATTTCACTGACGAAAAAAAACGCGAAATAAAACATCGCGTTTTCCACTTTAATTCCCTCTCTCCCCGGGAGAAGGCGGGGTGAGGGGAATTTTGAAATGCATTCTTACGCCGCGAGGCGCAACACCTGCAACTGGCGCGCAATAAAAGCCTTGACCATTTCGTGGGCGCGGTCGGTTTGCGGTCCCGGCTCGGCGACCCACTGATGTTCGCAACCCGCAAAAATCTCCAGCTGACACTCGCCGCCGGCCGCCCGATACGATGCAGCGAATTTCTGTTGCAGCGCAGGCAGCACGTTGTCGTCGAGCTCGCCCTGCATGATCAGCAGCGGCGGCAGTGTCACCGGTTCGCGGCGATCGAGTATCTGTTGTGGGTTGCCTTCGAAAATCGTCTCCCAAGGCGTAAAGTAAGTTCTGCTTTTCTGCATCATCTCGTCGCGCTTCATCTTCTGCGCCTGCTGGAAGCGGGCGTACGGGTCGGGAATCGGTGAGCGTGTCACGACGTAGGCAACGGTTGCATCGATGCCCGGAGCTTCAGCCAGGGGATGCGCGTTGTAGCGCGGATCACGCGGGCGCATCGCACACAATTCGGCGACGTGGCCGCCGCTCGAGCTTCCGAGCACGCCGAGCGTGGCGGCGTCGCCTTTCCATTCGCGCGCTTTCGCCTTGAGCCAGCGTATACCGTAGTTCGCGTCCTGGACCGAAGCCGGGTACGGGGCTTCGTGGCCGAGCGTGAGATCGATGGCTACCACCAGAACGCCGCTCGCCGCCAGGTTTTCATCCATCGGCGCATTCGCAAGCCGGTCTTTGTCATTCCAGGCGCCGCCGTGTAGATCGAGCACGGTCGGAAACGGTCCCGCGCCTTGAGGTTGATAAACACGCGCCATCAGCGTGCGCGCGGGCGCGCGCCGGAACTCGACCTCGCTGATCTTGACCTCGAAGTGATTCGAGGGATTGTAACTCGTCGTCATTTTGAAATCTCCTTTAGATAAACACACGGGTTTGATTTTTCTTGAGTCGAACAAGTCTCACGAATTGCCAATGTAGTCCATTTTGCCGATCTCCACGCCGTTGTGGCGCAGGATGTTGTACGCGGTCGTGACGTGGAAATAAAAATGCGGCAGCGAGAAGCCAAGCAGATATTGCATGCCCTTGAACGGCATCTCCGTGGTGCCGAACTTGAGCGTAATGTCCTTGTCCTCGCTGCCGTCGATCTGCGCGGGTTTTATCGACTTGATGAATTCGATGGTCTTGGCGATCCGCGCTTTCAGCTCGGTGAGCGTCTGCTCGGTGTCTTCATGCTTCGGACTCTCGACTCCGGCGAGCCGCGCCACCGCCCCTTTGGCCGCGTCGCACGCGATCTGCACCTGGCGCGTCATCGGATGCATATCAGGAAACAGCCGGTAGGTCGTCAACGCTGCGGGGTCGATCTTCCGCGCATCGACGTGGGCCTGGGCCTTGTCAAGGATCGCGGAAAGATTAGTAAGGATATTCACGAAGCGCGGCGCGCTCGCCTGGTACATCGAAATGTTCATAGAGAAATCCCAATATGGAGTGAAACAGGAAAACGCATTTTACCTTTGCCTGAGCGACGGCTCTTCCGTTTACCGGCCCAGATCCTGAATTGCATCGGCGACCATCCGGGTCCCAATCGCAATCATCAGAATATCGGACGCCACGCGCACGTAGCGATAGCCGGGCGGCGGCGGGCCGATCTGTACCACGAGCGGCTGCGGCACTTCGTAATAGACCACATCGCGTGGTAGCGGCTGCCCGACTCGCCATTTCTTCGCCTGGCCCGGAGGCATGCAGCCATTGTGCTTCTTTGCCAATCCCGGCGGACAGCGTCCGCCGCGGAACTGCTCGGCGTAATAGTCACGCACGATCACGCTATGCCGTTCCTCGAAATGGCCGCGTTTTCCGGCGGAAGGACGATCCCCATCGCGCCGCGATTTTCCATCGTCGTCACGCCGCTCGCCTTTTTGCTCGTCGCGATCCTTGCCTTTGCCGGCCCAGGCGGGCTTGTCTGCCATCACCGGGCCTGCCGCCAGAATTCCACCGACAACAAGCGCTAACGCACATTTCATTTTGAGAACAGTGGGAATCATGCTGGGCCTCCAGTTTAAGAATTATGAACGCACGAATCTTTTGACAGTTAAAGCCAGAGTATCGGGTGTTCTCCTCGACAACTATTTGCCCATACCTGCAACGGCAGCATCGACCGCCTCGCGCAGCTGCGTTGCGATCGTCTCTACGATCTGTTCGTCGACAATGAAGGGCGGCGCCAGCAGCACGTGGTCGCCGCGCTGGCCGTCGACGGTTCCGCCCATCGGATAGCACATTAACCCGCGCGCCATCGCTTCGCGCTTGACGCGTGCATTCAAACCCAGCGCGGGATCGAACGGCTCCTTCGATTCCGAGTCGACGACGAACTCGACCGCCTGAAACAACCCGCGTCCGCGAATATCGCCGACGTGCGGATGCTCAGCGAGATTCTGCGTGAGCGCACGCTGCAGGTTATGTCCCTGCCGGCGCACGTTGGCGAGCAGATCCTCGTCTTCGATAACGTGCTGGACCTCGAGCGCCGCGGCACACGCGACCGGATGGCCCATGTAGGTATGGCCGTGCTGAAAGAAACCTGAGCCTTCGCGTATCGCGGAGAATATCTTTCCCGCCACCAGCAGCGCGCCGATGGGTTGATAGCCGCCGCCCAGCCCCTTTGCGATGACCATCAGGTCGGGCGCGATTCCTTCCTGTTCGCACGCGTGCAGCGAGCCGGTGCGACCCATCCCGCACATGACTTCGTCGAGTATCAGCAGCACGCCGTGCCGGTCGCAGATCTCGCGGACGCGTTTGAAGTATCCCGGCACGGCTGCGACTGCGCCGAGCGTCGCACCGACCACCGTTTCGGCAATGAATGCGGCGACGGTGCCTGAACCGAGGCGCTCGATTTCAGTCTCGAGCTCACCAGCGACACGCAGTCCGTACTGCTCATCGCTCTCGTCGACATGCTTTTCACGATAGCTGTAGCACGCGGACACGTGGTGAAACTTCGGCAGCAGCGGCTCGAATGGCTTGCGCCGCCAGCGGTTGCCGCCGGCGGCGAGCGCGCCGATCGTGTTGCCGTGATAACTCTGCCAGCGGCCGATGATGTGCTCGCGCTGCGGCTCGCCTAACTCGAGAAAATACTGGCGCGCGAGCTTGAGCGCCGCTTCTATGCCCTCGGAGCCGCCGCAGTTGAAATAGACGCGCTCGATGCCAGTGGGCGCATGAGCGACGAGCTGGTCGGCGAGCATCTCGGCCGCCTCGGTCGTAAAGAACGAGGTGTGCGCGTAAGCAAGGTGATCGAGCTGCTTTTTGATCGCCGCGATGACGCGCGGGTGGCCGTGCCCGACGCAGGACACGGCCGCGCCACCCGCGGCGTCGAGGTAGCGTCTGCCGTTCTTGTCGTAAAGATAAAGTCCCTCGCCCCGCACGGCGACGGGCAGGTCGGCGCGGGTGTGGCGTTGGAAAATGTGCGGGTCTGCGGTCAACGCGGCGTTCCGGTGGCTTGACGATCATCATTCTATGGGAAACGCTGATTAAGTGTCCTCTTAATCAGAGTTTCCTCTGAAGCGGGGGATATACAAGGGGCAGGTGGGAAAGGAAGGGTCCCACCCCTTCCTAGACCCACTTGTTCAGGATGTCCCTAGCGCGATCTCATCAGCGCTCGACCCGCGCGTATAATTATTGCGCCCGTCATTCCGGACTGATTTGCAAAATGTTTATCGCCGATTCGCAGGTCCATATCTGGGCTCCCAACTCGCCTGAGCGTCCGTGGCTGAGCAAACCGATCACCCCTCGCAAAGTGCCGCTCGGAGCTGGCGAATTGCTGCGTGAAATGGATGCCGCGGGCGTATCCCGCGCCGTGCTCGTGCCGCCCGGATTCGACGGCGTGCGCAACGATCTCGTGCTGGAAGCCGCGCGGCTTTATCCGGACCGCTTCGGAGCAATGGGCAGGCTCGACATCGAAGCGCCGGATGCACGCGACGTGATCGCGCAATGGTGCCAGCAGCCCGGCATGCTCGGATTGCGGTTCAGTTTTAACCGCGCGTTGGGGTCCGCGCTCGCCGAAGGACGCATCGACCGGATATGGGAAGAGGCGGAAAAAGCGCGGGTGCCGATCATGGTGCTGGTGCCTCACGCCATGGTGCATCTGATCGACCGTGCCGCCGAGCGACATCCGGAATTGAAGCTCGCGCTGTGCCACCTCGGACTTCCTACCGACAAGCAGGATGAGGAAGCATTCCGCGATTTCGACAAACTCCTCGCGATTGCGAAGCGCCCCAACGTTTCAGTAAAGGCGAGCGCGCTTCCGACTTACACCAGCGACAGCTATCCTTTTCGCCGCGTACATCCTTATCTGCGGCGCGTTTACGACGCGTTCGGACCGAGACGCATTTTTTGGGGCACGGATTTCTCGCGGCTGCACTGTTCGTATCGTCAGGCAATTACGATGTTCACCGAGGAAATCGCGTGGTTGAGCGCTGAAGACAAGGAATGGATTATGGGACGTGGGTTGTGCGAGTGGCTGGGATGGAAGCTGCCTGCTGCTTAGGGATAACCAGCAGGCTAGTCGGCGCGGATGCCGGCATCCTTGATCACCTTGCTCCACCGGGCCATGTCGATTTTTATCGCGGCCGCGAATTGTTCCTGCGAATTGCCGACGGTCTCGACACCAACGGCAAGAAGTTTCTCCCTCGTGTCGGACTTGCTCAGGCTATGCACGATTTCCTGGTTCAATCGAGTGACGAGCGCCGCAGGCGTTTTAGCCGGCGCAAATGTCCCAAACATTACGACCGATTCATAGCCGGGCAGGCCCGAAGACGCCATCGTCGGCAAGTCGGGAAAGAGCTTTGATGGCTGAGCGCTCGTGACAGCCAGAGGTCTCAATCTGCCTGACTTCAGGTGCGGCGCCACCGAAGCCGCATTCGGAAACATCAGCTGCACCTGGCCGCCGATCAGCTCGTTGAGCGCCTGTGCCTGCCCTTTGTAAGGAACGTGCACGATATTGACGCCTGCCATGGCCTTGAATAATTCCGCCGCCAAATGAGGTGTGACGCCTATTCCGCTCGACGCATAACTGAGTTGCCCAGGCCGTGCTTGGGCCAACGCGATCAGATCCCTGACGGAATTTGCCGGCACCGATGGATTGACGACGAGAATGTTGGGTGAGATCGCCGCCAACGTGATCGGCAGGAAATCCCGTGCCGGATCGTAAGGGACTTTGCGCATGAATGGCAGGGTCCAGATGACGCCGCTATAGAGCAGCAGCGTGTAGCCGTCCGGCGGCGCCTTGGCGACC
>DASYSI010000132.1:0-5733 GCA_036003485.1 Burkholderiales bacterium
CCGATTAGTGCAGCATCGAGAGCGCCCGTCGGTTGTCGAGGCCAGGAAAGCATTCGATGAGCGCCGGAATCTTTTTGAGAAGAAGTCAACTGGGCCGCCGGCTCACGCCGCACCAGATCAGGCATTGCCAGCGGCGCCATAGGTCATCAGTTCTCACAGTGACTACGCCGCGACGTGAATTTGTCACATCGCCGCGTCAACCTGTTCGTATGACGGGCACCTTGCGGGCGATAAAGTGGATTCAACCTGGATGCAACGGAACAGCGCCAGGGACGAGGCCACGACATCCAATCGAAGGGAGATGATCATGCTAAAACAAACGGACGATTCATCACTGTCTTTCTGGCGCATCGCGCTGTTAGCCTCTCCGGTAATCACCGCCGCGCTAATTGCGGTGGTCATGGTTATCAACGGCAGCAATGCAGTCGATGCGCAAACGACACCCGCTGGCCAAGCGCAGATTTCGCCGGGAGCGCAGCCAACGGATTATTTTCCGAATCAGTATCCGTCACCTACCGGTGCGATCCAGGAGATGCCGCCGACGTTTTGATACCGCTGCTCGCTATCTGTCGCAGTTTTATTCGACTTGGAGGTTCTGATGAATTGTTCATGGCATTTACGCCACAAGGCTCTTCGCGAATTGATAGCCAGCGAATACGGCAGTAGGCGGATGCGTCTTCATGTATTGATCATATTTTCATTTATCGCGCTCTTGTTGCTAGGCCCCATGGCATTTGAGAGCGAGCAAGATGCGCCTCCAATTTCGGCGCGGGCAGAGAAAGAACATGTGGACGCAACCGTCAAAGCGGAGTCTCACCGCAAGGCGGTTTTCGACGAACGCAAGCGCGCGTGGGTAGAGCAGAAAGTTAGCAGGGGCACAAAATCGCTGGCAGCAAGAACGAGCCATGACTAATCTGTGGCTGCCCGCCATGCCAGCGGGTGACGTCCGGAAACCGGCTGACGTGATTGTCCGGCGCGTTCTATACTTCCGGACGAATTGCCGATCCCGCATGCGATCCCTGCATTCTGAAACTGCATTACGACTGCTCCTGCCTGGCTGGCTCACGCTCGTCATGCTCGGTGCGGCGCTGCATTTTTGGCCATCCATCGCGCTGCTTGACCTTAAGCTGCTCGACCGGGAATTCTTGCTGCTGCGTTACTTAGCGCCGCAGCCCGCACCAGTGACGCCGGTATTGATCGCAGCCGACGAAGCGACGCTTGCCGCCTTTCCTGAGCCGATCGCGCTCTGGCATCGATATCTCGGCGGTATTTTTGCCGCGCTCGCGAGCGTGCAACCGCGCGCGGTCGGCGTCGACATCGAGTTGCCGCAGCGTTCGCACGATTACATTCAGCCCGGGCTCGATCTCGCGCTCGCGCGGGGAATTCAGGAGGCTAAATCAGTCGCGCCGTTCGTCATTGCCCGTGGCGTAGACGACCTCGGACGCGTCAAACCGGTACATCTCCCGTTCCTGGCAATCGCTGGCGACAACGGCTCCGGGCTGGCCACTTGGCCGCTCGACTCCGACAACACGGTGCGGCGCTTCGACGAACGTCAGAACGCTGACGGTAAGGGGGTGCCAACGTTCGCCGGCGTGCTCGCGCGCAGACTGGGAAAAGAGCCCAGCGCGGGGCTGATCGACTTCGGGCTCGGCGAAGCATTCTCCTATATTCCAATGCATGAAGTTTGGAACTGGATACGGATGGGCGACGAGTCTCGCCTGCGCAAGGAATTCGGTGGCCGCATTGTGCTGGTCGGCGGCGTTTTCCCGTTTACTGACCGTCATCAGCAACCGGTCAATCTCGCAGGCTGGGAAACAACGAATGACGCCGCCCCAGGCCTTTTGCTACACGCCCAGGTGTTGCGTTCTGTGCTGGGGCCAGGGCTCGTTCAAACGGCGCCAGTCGCGTGGGCTTTAATGGTGACGCTCTGCGCGACCACATTATGGTTCGGCTTCGCGCGCATCGGCCCAGGCATTGCAATGCTGGCGACATTCGTATTTGCAGTTCTCGCAATCGCGCTATGGTTGCTGCATGCGCGTATTCATCTGCAGATTGCCGGTGCGCTGACGATCGCCGTCGGCGCCAGCGCAATGCGCATCGGTTACGAGGCGTGGCTCAACCGCCGTGAGCGGCAATGGCTCGAGCGCGCCTTCGAAGGTTATGTCAGCCCCAACGTAATGAATCTGATCCGACACGGCGAACTGGATTCACAGGTTGGCACTGGCCGGCGCAGACTCTGCGTACTGTTCGTCGATATCCGCGACTTCACGCGACTCTCGGAGCACACTGAGCCCGAGCGCGTGGTGGCGCTGCTCAATCGTTATTTCGAGCGTATGACGCAGGTCATCCATCGGCACGATGGCACCGTGGACAACTTCCGGGGCGATGGCATCATGTGTTTTTTTGGCGCGCCGCGGCCAACCGAACATCCATGCCGTGACGGTTTCCTCGCAGCGACCGGCATGCTCGCCGAGCTTGACGGCCTCAACTCCGAACTAATGGCAGATGGCTATGCGCCAATCGCAATGGGTGTATCGCTTGCCTACGGCGACGCGGTGGTCGGGCGAATTGGCGCGCCAACCCGCCACGAATACACCGCGATCGGCGATGTCGCGAACGTTTCAGCGCGCCTCGAAGCGATGACCAAGGAAGTCGGCTATCCACTGGTCGTGAGCGGTGTGGTGGCGGAGGCGCTCAATGGCGTCGCGGTATTCGATGATCTCGGCGAATGCGCGCTCAAGGGTCACGCTTCGATTCGGGCGTGCGGCTGGCCGCCGCGGGCGTCGCGCGATACTGATCCGGCCGCCGCCGCAAAAACATGACCGGGGCATTGGCCCGCAAACATTGGAGGTTCTTATGTGCTTGGCTCGATATTTCCTACGATCGCTGGCTGTAACGTTCGCATTATTTGTGATCCTGCCGTCCTTCGGTGCCGAACCGGCAGCCATGGTGACCGACCTTCAGGGATCAGCGGTCAATAGCGGCGGCGGAAGACTTGCGATCCTCGCCGAGCTGGGTGCCGGCGCCCAGCTCGCGCTCGCATCCGGCGCGCGGGTGACTGTCGCGCATTTCGCGAGCGGACGCCAGTACGATCTCGACGGACCTGGCATATTCCGGTTGACGGCAGCCGGTGTCGAAAGCGGCGCCAGCGGGCGCGTGACGGCGCGCGCACCTCTTTCCGCGGCGTACCGCGATGTGCGCCTGCGGCCAGCGCGTGTCGCCCAGGCGAGCATTTCGATGCGGGGCAACGCCGACGACATGCCGTTGCAGCTCATCTCGCCCGTCGGGACCTGGTTACTCGAGAACCGGCCGGCGTTTCGCTGGAAGCCGATCGCTGGCGTGACGTCCTACCGGTTTCAACTCACCGACAATACGGGGCGGGTATTGCATGAGGCGCGCACCAGCGATAACTCGGCGCCATTGCCGGAGACCGTCATGCTCGAAACCGGTCAGACCTACGCATGGCAGATCGACGCAACATTGCCCGACGGCCGCGTTGCCGACGGCTGGACCGAGTTTGGAATCGCCGGTCGTGATCGCCGCGACCGCGTAGAGGCGGCACGGCCGGCAGCCGGCGCGCCATTTGGCGATCGCGTACTGTTCGCGTTGCTCCTCGACGATACCGGCTTGCGCGAAGCCGCGCGTGCTGTATGGGACGAATTGGCACAGGAGCGGCCGGCCGACCCGCGCTTGCGGACGCTGAGCGGATCACGTTGAGGCGCGCGCTCGCCCGATCTGCGCACGTCAACGAGGACGCTCCTCTATCTCCTGGACTGAGGTCGATGCGCGCCCACCGCAAGTCACATCGCAACGTCAAAACGGCTTAACGAATCCAATCCGCACGTGCAAGCCATGATCCTGCGACGTGCGGGTCGGTGTGGTGCTGTCCCGCAACGCGAATCCCCAGTAAGCCTGCAATTCGAATCCCGGCGCGGGTTCCCATCGCAAGCCTGGACCGATACTGGCAAGGAAGCTTTGACCCGGGTTCGTGCTGCTGTTATCGCGCGCCTGTCCGAGATCGGCGAACAAGGCTAACCGCAGGGGGCCTTCACCCGCGCCCGCGCGTTCACGCATGGGCAGGTGCGCGACCGTATGTCGATACTCGATCGAACCAAACCAGCCGTTGTCGCGCACGAGCAGATCCTTGCGGTACCCGCGCACGCTGTCTATGCCTCCGATAGAGTACTTTTCCGGACCGAGCAGCGGGCTGTCGGCGATTTGCGCCTCCGCGCGCACTACCCACAGACCGGCGCCGGAAAAGGCCTGCCGTACCCACTGGAGCTGTGCGAGCAGCGCGGTGAAATTCGAATCGGGAAAGCCATCGCCGATGGTCGCTCCGAATGCTTTGAGTCCGTGTGAGAGCAAGGTGCGCGCGGCGACGACGCGCTCGGCGGTACGGTCCACCCACTCGAGGCCAAAGCGCAGCGCGGTGACCGTGGTGTGACCGTCGGGTGCGCCCGGGACGAAAGGCGAAGGCTGGCCGAGGAAAAAGCTGCGCGTGCTTCGATTGGCGAGCAGTGCGCTCGCTGTGAGCGAGTACTGCGGATGCGCAACAAGTGGGTGCGACAACCCCAGTTCCCACGATCTTGAGCGGGCTGCGATGTCGAGCTGGTCGAAGGGCGCCTCGACTACCCGGCTGTAAGTGCGCTGATAGCGTGCTTGGAGCAGCGTCCCGCTGGCCGTAAGCGGCACAGTCATCGCGGCGGAGTAATCGTCGAGTCCGCTGGTGGTCGCCGCGCGCAGTGTCAGCGCCTCGCCGTAGCCAAGGAGATTGCGGGTGCCGAAAAAGACTTCAGCCTGATCGGCGCCGACGACCGGCGAGCGCTCGTTGGAAAGAGTGAAGCCGGCAATGAACGGGCTTGCGCCGGTCACATCGGCGCGCAGCACTGCCTCGCCCGGCTGTGTTCCGGGCGCAAGCTCGCCTGCGATACGCTCGATCTGCGGATCCTGTAACAGCAGTTGCATTCGCTCCTGCAGCCGGTTGACATTGAGGACCGGCCCCGCGCCGAGCGCGAGCCGCTCAGACAAATAGCCCGGACGAAAGCGGTTATTGCCGCCGACCACGATCTCGCTCAGGCGACCTTCGACGATCTGAAAGGTGATGACGCCGCCGGTCACGTCCTGATCCGGGATCACCGCGCCGGAGTTGATATATCCGGCATCGACGTAGTGGCGCGTAATGCGCACGCGCAGGTCGTCAAGATCAGCGTTGCTGAGCTCGCGGCCGAGAAACGGCGCTGCGATCGCCTGCAGTTCGGTTTCGGGCACGACCGTGTTCCCGGTAAAACGGAAAGCGCGTGCGAGCACCCGGGCGCCCTGCGAAAGGGTCGGCGCGGTAGGAGCGATTTGCGGCACAGGTACCGTAATCGCGGGCGCCTGCGGTGCTGGACGCGTCTCGGGCTCGAGCAGCGGTATGTCCTGCGGACGCCGCAACTGATCCAGGCCAGGCGCGACCGCGGGCGGAACTTGCGCAACCGCTGCCGACGCCGCAGCAAGCCCCAGCATCAATGCCAATTTGCAAAACGAAGACACGGCCTCGAACTATTGCAGAATTAATGCATGCACGCGGCGAGCAGCACGGATAGAGCCGCCGTGGCGGTTGCGCGCGATCGCACGAATGCTGCAGGATTATCGACTCGCGCATGCGGCAGCGATGTATCGGCGAAATAGCGGCTAGTCGAATTTCCATCCGGTGCCGCCGCAAGCCCACCGCGACCGACACCCACCAGACTG
>DASYSI010000133.1:0-8966 GCA_036003485.1 Burkholderiales bacterium
GAAACAGACCGAGCGGGGCGATCACCTGCTCGGCGCGCTGCCTGGCCTGCACGCGCACGATCAGATCCGGCAGCCACTGCTTGACGTCGCTGAAAATGGTATCGATGTCGGCGGCGCGCACGCCGGGCTCGAAACGGTCCATCAGCGCATCGTAGCGCGCGAGCCCGGTGTCCTCAGCGAGCAACCGCGCCTCCTCGCGCGCAAGGTCCACCACGCTACGAAAGTTCTCGAGGAATCCGCGCCAGTCGTTGGACGGGCGCTGGCTGCGCCATGCGTGCTCGCACTTCGCTCCCGCCAGTGTTTTCGCCTCGATCAGCGACGCAGGCAGTGCGTTGGCGTCGCGCCAGTTGCGTCGCATCTCGCGCAGGTTGGCGCGCGCGATGTCGTCGAGCGCTTCATCTTCGGCCGCGCGTAACCATGCGGCGAGCCGCGGATCGGTGCGCGTGCGATGGATCAACGCATTCAACTCCGCCTCGGCCGCGGCACGCGCCTCGTTTCCGTTGGGCGGCATCATTGCGTTGCGGTCCCAGCCGACAATGGCGGCGAGATGGTTGTAACGGTAAATGCGCGAATAAACACGGCAGAGTTCGGCGTAATTGGCGGCGGCGGTCATTCGGATTTTCCGTATTTCATATTGACAGGCTGAAGATGCTCAGAATATCGAGGTACACCGCGTGCGCGCGATGAAACAACAACCCTGGGTTCTCCGCGCGCCGCCAGTTACTCGGCCTTGATACCAGCCGCCTTGGCGACTCGCGCCCATTTTTCGGTTTCGGCGCGAAGGTAGGCACCAAACTCTTCCGGCGTGCTTGCGACGACTTCCGCGCCATCGCTTGCAAGCCGTGCGGAGATTTCGGGCGTGCGCAGGATCGCCACGGTTTCCTTGTTCAGGCGCGCGATGATTTCCTTCGCGGTGCCCGCCGGCGCGAGCAGCCCGTACCACTGCAGCGACTCGTAGCCCGGAACGCCAGCCTCGGCGATGGTGGGAATGTCGGACGCGCTTGCAACACGCCTGGCGCTCGTCACACCGAGCGCGCGCAGCCTGCCGCTGCGCACATGCGGCATCGTGCCGAGCATCGAGGCTACGCTGACTGAAACGTGGCCGGACACAAGTGCGATGATCGAGTCTCCGCCGCCGCGGTAAGGGACATGCAGCATGCGCGTGCCGGTCATGAAGAGGAAAAGCTCCATTCCCATCTGCGGATTGGTGCCGAATCCGGGCGACGAGTACGCGATGTCGCCCGGCCGCGCCTTCGCGACTGCGATTAACTCCTTCACGCTGCGCGACGGAAACGACGGGTGCGTGACGAGCAGGAGCGGCTGTATCGCTGCGTGTGTAATGGGCGCAAAGTCGCGCAGCGCATCGTAGGGCACGTGCTTGAAAGTCGCGGGATTGATCGCGAGCGTGCTGATTCCCATCACGAGCGTGTGGCCGTCGGGCGGCGCTTTTGCTGCCAGCTCGCCTCCCATCATCGTGCTCGCTCCCGCGCGGTTATCCACGATCACCTGCTGCCCGAGGCGTTCCGACAATCCCGGCGCGATCGACCGCGCAATGATGTCGGCGCCGGCCGGCGGAGACGTGGGAACGATGATGCGTATCGGCCGCGTCGGATAGCCGGACTGGGCCAGCGCAGCGCACATCGCCGAGGCCAGCAGCGAGACCGCTAAGATACGAACCGACGCACCCGCCGGATTCATGTTCACGCCCTCCCTTACCTCACTACGCCGCCCCGTCGTGAGACGCGATCGCGACGACAGCAGGATTGTTCGAGCGGTTGCTCCACGCGTGGTTGGTGCCGCGCTGCACGACGAAATCTCCCGCCTTGAGACTGACTTCCTGCGTGTCGAGCACGAGCACGATCTCACCTTCAAGCACGATACCGAAATCGAGCGTGCGCGTTTTCTGCATATACGGATGCGGCGCTTGCGGCGAGTATGTCGAAGCGCGCGGCGAGCCCATGCTGCGGAAAAAAGCTTCGACTTCGCGCGCGCCGACTTTGGCTTTCCACTTCGCGTCCGGTGGAAACGTGACGACGCTCAACACCGAGCCTCCTGCCGGCGGCTCGATCGAGTGTGGCAGATGCAGCGTTTCCAGCACGATCTTCGCGGGTGTGCCTTCCGTGACCCACATGCGCTGCGATGCGAAGCCGGGACGCGCGGGATCGATATGCACGTCGGGCGACGGGCCGTCGCTCGCGAGCGTCGATTTGCCCGGTTCACGATCGAGGCACACGATCCTGCGCGCAGGCTTTACGCCCTCTGGCAGTTTCTGATTGCGATCGGCGCGCATGATTTTGTCGTTGCCCTGCGCCAAACCGACGGGCCCGTCGACGAAGTGCGCCGCCATCATGTCGAACGCCACGCGCCCACCGCCCTCCCCGCGACTCGACCACTGATGCCAGGCACCGACGTCGATGACGACATCGCCGGGCCGCCACTTCACTTCACAGTCATCGAGCACCAGCGTGCGCTCGCCATCCAGAAGAATCGCGTAATCGACGGTCTCGGTCTTGTGCATTCCGCCGGAATAGGCGTTGGCGCCGCCGCGATCCCAGGTTCTCCCCGGCGGCCGCACTTTCGGCGCGTGGCTCGGCACGATATGCGGATCCTTGGCGGGATCGTAGCCGGCCGCACGCCCGAGCCCCTGGACCACGCGCAGATGTCCGCCCTTCGGAGGGCCGGGAAAATCGTAGCGCAGGTTTCCGTCATCGCTCTCGCCCGAGAGCGGAGCGGGACATTCATTCCAGATCCAAAAATCGATATGGCCGCGCCCGGCACCCATCGAAGCTTCATGAGTGCTGGGCGCGGGTCCGTCCCAAACGACTTTCGATTTGCCGCGCTCGTCGTTTCCTGTCACTACCCGCCGTATCGGCTTCAGTCCACCCTGTGCCATCGCTTTTCTCCCTGTGATGAAAACTATTCCGGCTTTATCCCCGCGGCTTTCGCTACTTTGGCCCATTTGATCGTTTCCGCCTTCATGAAAGCGGCAAACTCTTCGGGCGAACTCGCAACCACTTCTGCACTATCGCCGGCAAGGCGTTCTCTGACTTCCGGCGCACGCAAAATCGAGACCGCTTCCTGATGCAGCTTGGCGATGATTTCCTGCGGCGTTCCCGCGGGTGCCAACAGGCCCGACCACTGAACCGACTCGTAGCCGGGCACTCCCGCCTCGGCAATCGTCGGGATGTCGGGCAGCGCGCGACTGCGCGCAGCGGTGCTGATCCCGAGCGCGCGCAGGCGTTCGGCCCGCAGGTGCGGAACGATCAAGGACATGCTGCTCGTTGCCATCATGGCGACACGACCCGCCAAAAGATCGATCAGACCCGGCGCGGTTCCTTTGTACGGGACGTGAAGCAGGCGGATTTGTGCCATGCTCGCGAATAACTCGATCGTCAGATGGGGATTGGTGCCGTGTCCCGACGACCCATAAACAATTTCGCCGGGTCGCGCCTTTGCAAGCGCGATTAATTCCTTCACCGATTTCGCCGGCAAAGAAGGATGCACGACGATCAAACTCGGCACGAAATACATTTGTGTGATCGGCGCGAAGTCGCGCAACGCGTCGTATGGCATTTTTTTGTACGTCGCCGGATTGATCGCGAGCGTGCTCGGGCTCACCAGCAGTGTATAGCCGTCCGGCGGCGCGCTGGCGACGATCTCGCTGCCGATGATCGTGCCCGCACCGGCTCGGGTCTCTACCACCACCGGGCGGCCCCAGCGCTTGTGCAGCTCCTGCGCGATCAAGCGCGCGCTGATATCGGTCGGGCCGCCAGGCGCAGTGGGCATAATGATGCGTATCGGCCGACTGGGATAATTGTCCTGTGCGTGCGCCTGCGGCAGCGCCACCGCCAGTAGTACCAGCGCGCTCAGGAAGAGCAAAACCATTCTTTATTCGCCGCTGATTGCGGCCGGCACCCAGCCTCGCTTCGCCCTGATCGCCGGGTCGCCGAGCACTTCCACGATCGCGGGCCGCCCCGCCGCAAGCGCCTGGTCGAGCGCCGGCTTGATGTCTGTCGCCCTGTCGACACGGAAACCGACGCAGCCCATCGAATCTGCGACTTTCGCGAAATTCACCGAATGCTCGAAAGCCGCGCTCTCGGCAACACCGCCCGAGTAGTTGTTGTTCACGACCATCACCATGTTGATGTGCATGCGCGCCGCGGTTTCGAGCTCGGCCATGTGATAGTAAAAACCCGCATCACCGGCAAAGCCGATCACCGGCTTGTCTGGAAGCGCCGCCTTCACCCCGATCGTCGCCGGAAATGCCCAGCCCAGCGAGCCGGCACATCGGATGTAGCGCTGGCCCGGCTTCGTCAGACGCGACATCTGCGCGGTCCACAGCGCGGCGTGGAAGGTGTCGATCACGAGCGTTGACTCGGCCGGAAGCCACTCGCCGAGCTCCTTGGCAATCCGCTCCGGGCGTATCGGCACGGTATCCGCGTTGCGCAGCGGATCGGATTCGCTCCAATAGTCGGCGACGTACCCTTGCACTTGCTCGATCCATTCGGCCCGGCGCGGCGGCTGCACGCCGTCGGCGGCGGCGATCAGCTTTTGCAGCGTTACCTTGGCATCGCCGCACAGCGACACCACATTGGGGTAATTGCGACCAAGCTCGTCCGGGTCGATATCGAGCTGAATCGTCGGTGTTCCGATTTTTGGGACTTGCCAGCCGTTCGTCACCTGACCGCCCGTGCGGCTGCCGATAAAGAATACGAGATCAGCCGCCGCGACGGCTTTGTTGGCACACCAGCGCGAATAGCTGCCGGGTACGCCGACGCCTAACGGGTGATCGTCGGGCACGAGCGCGCGCGCGTGCAGGCTTGTCGCAATCGGGATCGACAGCATTTCGGCGAGCTTTAAAATCTCCGTTCCCGCGCCGGACGACACAGCGCCGCCGCCGGCAACGATGATCGGTTTTGCGGCCTGCGCGAGCACGGCCACCGCCGCCTTGACCGCAGACGGCTCAGCCTCAGTCCGGAACGACGGAAATTGCGAAAACCGTTTTTCAAACACGAGGTCGAAATCGCCTTCGCGGTCGAGCATCTGGCCGGCATTGCCGCGCAATTCCAGGTGCACCGGCCCGGGCGAGCCACTGGTGGCGACGCGAAACGCCTGGCGCAGCAGGTCAGGGAATCTTTCGACGCTGTCGACGGAATAATTTGCTTTGGTGACGCCATCCCACGCCGTGAAGTCCTCCGCATTCTGGTAAGCATGGCGATAGCGCGGCATGTCATTCTGACCGCCCGAGATCGCGATCACCGCTGAACCCGCCATGCGAGCGTCGCGCAAACCTGCCGCCAAATTGGTCGTGCCGATGTCCTGGCACAGGCAGATGCCGGGACGGTGCGAAGCCCGCGCGAAACCGTCCGCCATGTACGCGGCGGCCTTCTCGCCATGAGTGACGACGCGCTTGACGCCGACCTTGTCCATCTCCTCCATCGACTTCGGGACGATCGAATTCACGTAAAAAAGATGGCTGACGCCATACCCCTGCATGGCCTCGGCAAAAAATCGGTGTCCACTCATGCGGCTCATTGACGCGCTCCCTTTTTCAATCGTCAGCTGCCTGCTTCGATCTACCGCTCCATCGCGCCGTAGACGAGTGCGGGAAGTTGCTACCCATCACTAACGCGCTGCCGCTGTTCAGAGAACGTTGCGAACTCCGCTGCATGGACTCCCCCCAGTTGGCTAAAGTTATTATGTCTGGCCGCCACGCCGGTGCGGCTTGAAGATTCTACCGCTAATCAGGTTTTGCGGAGAATCCGGAGTGACATTCACTGTTTCGCGCCTCGTCCAACAGCGTCTTAAAATGCCGCTATAGCATCGGGCCCGAGGGGAGCACGAGTATGCGAAACACCAATTATCGCCGCACCCAGCAGAAAATTGCCATCGCGCTAGTTGTAGCAACTACGCTCGCTGCGACAACGTCGCTCGCTCAAAACTATCCGGCAAAACCGATCCGGTTGGTTGTCCCATTTACGCCGGGCGGCTCGACCGATCTTGTCGCGCGCATCGTCGCGCAAAAGCTCGAGCAAGCGTGGGGTCAGCAGGTCATCGTCGAGAACCGTCCCGGTGCGGGCGGCAACATCGGCGTCGATTACGTGGCCAAATCGGCGCCGGACGGCTATACGTTGATATTCGGACACATCGGCACGTTTGGATTCGGCCCGTCGTTCTATCCCAAGCTGCCATATGATCCAATCCGGGATTTTGCGCCGATCATATTGTATGCGATGGTTCCGAATATGCTGGTCGTGCATCCGTCGCTGCCGGCTAAATCGGTGAGGGAATTGATAGCACTCGCCAAGGCGAGGCCCGGGCAACTCAACTACGGCTCGTCAGGCAGCGGCAGCGCCTCGCATCTTGCCGTCGAGTACTTCAAGCTCCTGAGCAAAACCGACATCACTGCAATCGCCTATCGGGGCACGGGCCCGATGGTGATCGATCTGATCGCCGGGCAGATTTCATTGACCATTACCGGCGTGCCACCGCTATATCCGCAAGTGAAAGCAGGCCGCTTACGTGGAATTGCGGTCGCGAGCGCCAAGCGGCTGACGCTGTTGCCGGAGCTGCCGTCCATTGCCGAAGCCGGCGTACCTGGTTACGAATCGACGACGTGGTTCGGACCGCTCGCGCCCGCAAAAACGCCAAAAGATATCATCGTGAAGATCAACACCCAGCTCATGCAAACTTTGCAGAGCCCCGACGTGCGTGAACGCTTCGCCGCTGAAGGAATCGAAGCGCTGGGCGGCACGCCCGATCAGTTCGCCGAATACATCAGGAGTGAGATCGCGCGCTGGGGGCGCGTGATCAAAGAAGCCGGCGTGCGGCCTGAGTAATGCGCTGACGCTATGCTGCGTTTCGCGCGTCCATTACGCGGGGACGGCAATTCCTTCCTGCTCGCAGGTGTTCGCGATATCGCAAACCGTCGCGCGCTGCATATCGCGTATCGCATGTAAATCGTCGTAATCGGTTCCGCGATGCAGGGTACAGCGGTTGTCCCACATGACGAGCTCGTTGGGTCGCCAGCGATGGGTATAAACGAATTGACGCTGCGTCGCATGCGCGATCAGCTCGTCGATCAGCGCGCGGCCCTCGTCGTCCGGCATTCCGAGAATGCGCCCTGCGTGCGATGCGACATAGAGCGACTTTCTGCCGTTTTGCGGGATCGTTCGCACCAGCGCCTGCGGCACAGGCGGCAGGCGCTTGGCCTCTTCCTCGTTGAACTGCATGAATCCGCTGCGCCGCCGCGACGTCGCGATGCAGTGCTCGGCGATCCGGCCGTGCAGTTTTTCCTGCATTGCCTGCGGCAGCGCGTCATAGGCCGCGCGCTGATCGGCAAATTCGGTGTGGCCACCGAGCGGCGGTATGCGGCGTGCGTATAGCAGTGAGCATAATCCCGGAAGATAGCGGAACGAACTATCCGTATGCCAGAGCTTGTTGCCGGCCTTGTACATGCGCTGCCGGCTGTCCTCGGCCCAGATCTCGCCATCCGGGGCGAGGTTCGAAATGTCGGCGAAGCTGGTGCTGAGGCGGTGCGGGGTCACCTTCTGATCGAGAACGCGGTCGTTTTCGATCGGCCCGAATTTCTGCGCGAACGCCAGATGCTGATCGGGCGTCAGCTGTTGCTCCGGAAAAATCAGCACGGCATATTTCCAGAACGCCGTCTCGATTGCTGCCAGGTCGGTCGCATTGAGCGGCTGGGACAAGTCAACACTGCCTACTTCGGCCGCGAAACTCGGGGTGACGGGATAAACTACGATACTCATACGCTTGCCTCGCGCTCGATTGTCTCTTGCATTATCCGCGGCCGGCCAGCGCGCGTCAAAATGAGGCCCAGCACACCGTGCGGCCGGAGAAAAGTTACACTCAACTTTTTGTATAACCGATCTTCGGATGCTGAAGGAGCAAATGACCATGACGAAATCGACGCGAATTACTTTTCTAATCGGGAGTCTGGCATTGTTTTCGAGTGTGGCTTTCGCTCAGGGATCGAATAAACCGATGCAGATCATCTCCCCGAATGCAGCGGGGGGACCGAATGATCTCATCGCGCGCATGATTGCGCCCAAATTGGGCGAACTGCTGGGTCAGAACGTCGTCGTCGACGACCGGCCCAGTGCCAACGGCGTGGTCGGCGCGGAAATGGTCGCGCGCGCCACACCCGACGGTTCGGTCATCGCCATCGGCAACAGCGGGACGCATGCGGTCAATGCCACGCTCTATCGCCAGCTTCCGTACGATCCGGTGCGCGACTTTGCGCCGATCACGGAGCTCGTCTCAAACGGCCTGGTGATTGTCACCAACCCGGCGTTTGGCGCGAACACCGTCCAGGAACTGATCGCGCTCGCGAAAAGGGAACAGGGCAAAATCAACGTCGCAGTGGCCGGTGCGACTGGCGAGCTCGCCGGCAATGCGATCAAGATCCAGGGCAAAATCAACATGACGAATATTCCGTACAAGGGAGGCGCCCCGGCGATCGTCGCCGTGATATCCGGCGAATCGGATCTTACGATCACGACCTTTGGTGGCGTCATACCGCACGTCAACGCCGGCAGGCTGAAAGCCCTCGCCGTGACGAGCGCCAAGCGTCTCGCGCTCATGCCGAACGTGCCGACCGTTGCCGAAAGCGGCCTCGAGGGCTACGAAGTCGTGATGTGGTACGGGCTGTTCGCCCCGGCGCGCACACCGGAAGCGGTCGTGCGCCGATTGCGCGACGCGGTGGCGCGCGTGCTCACCTTGCCTGAGATTCGCGACCGCCTTGTCGCCGATGCCTACGAAATCATCGGTAATACACCTGAGGAGTTCGCGGCGCTCGTCAAGCTCGAAGTCGAGAAGTACCGCAAGATCATTCTCGAGTCCGGCATGACGCGGCTTTGATCCGTTTTCGACCTTTAATGCCTCATTGCCAGCACGTCGATTTTTTTCATTTCATCGACGAGTGCTGCCACACCGAGTGCCTTGGC
>DASYSI010000134.1:0-3446 GCA_036003485.1 Burkholderiales bacterium
ATTGGGGCAGAGCGTGATCCTCGAAAACAGGGCAGGCGGAGGAACGAACATCGGTGCCGAGCTCGTGGCGCGAGCTGCGCCGGACGGCTACACGCTGCTCATGTGTTCGACGACGCAGACGATCAACGTAACACTGTATCCAAAGCTCGCGTACGACCTCGTCAAAGATTTCGCCGCTATCGCCCCTTTGGCAACGAGCCCGAGCGTGCTGGTCGTGCATCCTTCAGTGCCGGCGAAGACGGTGAAGGAGTTCATCGCGCTGGCCAAAGCGAGTCCCGGCGAGCTCCTTTACGCCTCGTCTGGAAGCGGCAGCACCGCCCACCTCGCAGGCGAGCTGCTCAAGATGTCGACCGGCATCAATCTGGTACACGTACCGTACAAAGGCGCGGGCCCTGCGCAGACCGATCTCATCGGCGGTCACGTCCACGCGATGTTCGGATTCACGGCGGGCGTGCTGCCGTACCTCCGCGCAGGCAGGTTGCGGGCACTCGCGGTATCAAGCGCAAAGCGACTGCCGGAATTGCCGCAACTGCCGACGATGCAGGAGGCCGGCGTCGAAGGCTATGAAGTGAACGTATGGTACGGGCTCCTCGCGCCTGGCGGCACGCCAAACGACATCGTGGCGCTGCTGAACGAGGAGGCAGGCAAGACGGTCAAGGAACTCGGCGGAAGGTTCGCGGAGCTTGGCGCCTATCCATTATCTTCGACACCCGCCGAGTTCGCGCGCTTTATCCAGGGCGAGATCGCGAAATGGGCTTCCGTGGTCAAGCGCTCGGGCGCCAAGGTCGACTGATGTCCGATGGCGCTGCCCTGTCAGGGCTCAAGGTGATCGATCTGTCGCAGCGCTATGCGCATTACTGCGGCAAGCTCTTCGCCGATATGGGCGCAGATGTGGTGCTCGTCGAGAAGCCGCGCACGGGTTGCGCGCTGCGCGCGGAAGCGCCTTTTCTCGGTGACCGACACGATCCCGATTACAGCATTCCTTTTTTCTATTTCAACACAAGCAAGCGCGGCGTGACGCTCGATCTCGAGCAGTCCGCGGGGCGCGACCTTTTTAAAACACTTGCGCGACAGTTCGATCTGGTGATTGAAGACGGTGTGCCGGGCGCTTTGGACGCGCTCGGCCTGGGCTACGAAGCGCTTGCTCGAATCCAGCCCGAGATCGTCATGACGAGCGTGACCCCTTTCGGACAGACCGGCCCTTGCGCGAATTACGCGGCAGACGATTTGACGCTGCTCGCAATGGGCGGATTTCTGCACATGATGGGCTATCCCGACGCCGCGCCCACGCAGGCCTACGGCAATCAGGCTTATGCGATGGGCAACATGTTCGGCGCCGTCGGTTCGATGCTGGCGGTGCTCGGCGCTCAGATGAGCGGCAGCGGTCAGCACGTCGACATCTCGATCCAGGAATGCGTGACGATGGCGCTCGAGAACGCAGCGCAGTTCTATGATCTCGAGAAGCGCGTGCGCACGCGCTTCGCCGGCTCGCAGCGGCAGGCCGGTACCGGTATTTTCGAGTGTGCCGACGGCTCGGTCTATATTTTCGCGGGCGGCATGGCTGCGATCCGTTTCTGGGGCAACCTCGTTCAGTGGATGAAGGACGAGCGCGTGCCGTCCTGCGAAGTGCTCGACAAACCCGAATGGTCGGACATGGCGTTCCTTAATTCGGATCGCGCGAAGGAAATGTTCGCCGAGATGTTTTCGCAGGTCGCGCGCACGAAGACGAAAGAGGAGCTCTACCGTGAAGCGCAACGGCGCCGTGTGCCGCTCTGTGCGGTGAGCACAATGGCCGACGTGGCGCGAAACCGCCAGCTCGCGTACCGCGGTTTCTTCGCGCGCGTTGCGCACGCGCCGTCGGGACAGGAAGTGATCATGCCCGGCGCACCGTTTCAACTCTCGGCGACGCCGAGCCGGATCGCGCGCCCTGCACCGCAACTGGGTCAGCACAACCGCGAAATCTATTCTGCGCTCGGCGTGAGCGAGCAGAAGCTCGCCGCGCTCACGCAAGCGGGAGTGGTGTGATGGACAAACTTCCGCTCGCGGGCATACGCGTCGCCGATTTCACGTGGATCGGCGCGGGTTCATACACAACCAAGCTGCTGGCGGATTTCGGCGCGGAAGTGATCAAGGTCGAGTCCTCCACGCGCATGGATTCCCTGCGCTCGACAGCGCCTTTCAAGGACGGCGTGGCGGGCATCAATCGAAGCGGGTACTTTGCCGACCGCAATACGAGCAAGCGCAGCATCCAGTTGAACTTGAAGCACCCGCAAGCGCCGGAGATCGCGCGCGCGCTGATCGCCAAAAGCGATGTCGTCGCCAATAACTTCACGCCGGGCACGATGGAAAAGTTCGGGCTCGGCTATCGCGAGGTCGCTGCGTTCAAGCGCGATATCATCTATATCTCGATGTCGATGCAGGGCAGCTCCGGACCCGATGCGAAATATGTGGGTTTCGGCCTCACGATTGCGGCGCTCACCGGGCTTCAATATCTGTGCGGGCAGCCCGACCGGCCGCCCGCAGGCACCGGCACGAATTACCCCGACCACGTCCCGAATCCATGTCATGGCGCATTCGCACTGCTCGCCGCGCTTTATCACAATCGTAAAACTGGCGAAGGTCAGTACATCGATCTCGCGCAGACCGAACCGACGATCGCTCTGCTCGGACCCGCGGTCGTTGATTACACCGCGAATGGCCGTGTGGCGGAAAGATGCGGCAACGATCAGGGGTGGGCGGTTCCGCGCGGCGTCTATCCGTGCCGCGGTGAGGATCGCTGGATCGCAATTTCAGTCTATGACGACGGGCAATGGTCCACCGTCGATTCGGTACTGGGGCCTTTCACCCGAATTCCCGCGCGCGTATGGCGCGACCACGCCGTGCGTCGCGAGCACAAAGCGGAGCTCGACCGCGTCATCGGCGAGCGTACCCGGGAATGGGATGCGCGCGAGCTCATGCGCGCGCTGCAGGCTTGCGGCGTTCCCGCCGGTGTCGTCCAGAACGCCAGGGATCTGATTGAGGAAGATGCACAGCTTGCGCACCGCAAGCACTGGATCGCGCTCGACCACAAGGAGATGGGAACCACGCTCTATAATGCACCGCCGATCCGTCTGTCCCGCACGCCTGCGACGCTGGACCGATCCGCGCCGCTCTTGGGAGAGCACACTGAAGAAGTGTGTCTGGACCTGCTCGGCATGAGCCGTTCACAGTTCGACCGTCTGCACGCTTCGGGCGTATTCGAGTGAGACGCCTGCGCATTCAAGGAAGATACCCATGCCAATCGATGTCACCGTAAGCAATCAAGTCGCAGTCGCGGTGTTGAACCGGCCGGAAGCGATGAATTCGTTCGATCCGGAAATGCGCGAGGAGTTATACGCGCTGTGGGATCGCATCCAGAACGATGACGAAATTCGCGTGCTGATCATCACCGGCGCCGGCGACAAGGC
>DASYSI010000135.1:0-3410 GCA_036003485.1 Burkholderiales bacterium
CGCCTCGCTTCCAACGGCGGTCCCCGGGATTTCGTTGCCGGCTGCCGCCAGCTCGGGAATTCCGAGGTGCTCGATAATGATTTTCCTCACGTTCTCGGCCATGTCGGGCCCTTCAAGAGTGTCTGCCACGAGCAGCGTATGGCTGCCGCTGCGCGCAATCATGCGGTAATAACGCGCTGTGCCGAGCACCCCGACATATTTCGCCGCGAGCTGGACATCGAGCGCCGAGATATCATCGCGAGGCATTGCGCGTCGCGCGACGGAAAATCCAAGGCAGCGGCGCTGTGTCCGCACGCCGGCAGGGCTGACATGAACGGTGAGCGAGTTGGCCACAGCCCACGCTGCGATTGCGATGAACAATACGCCCAAACCCGCCAATGGCAGCGCGAAGACTCCGGCGAATGCAAGCGCAAGCGCGCTGGTCGCAGCCGAATCCCCGGAATTGAGCAAACCTGAGATCGCTGCGCCGCCTATAAAACCGCACGCGGCGCCGAAGAGCGCGAGCATGAGCGCCGAGCCTGCGGCGCGCAGCGGCGGAAAATACAGTTCAACGCTGCGCCCGTGTACCTTCACCTGCATGGCGCCGAGCCACCGCGGAATGCCCTCCAACTCGCTCACTCTACTTTTACTTTCGCCGCTTTGGCAACCTTCGCCCATTTTTCGATTTCGGCCTTGATGAAACTGGCGAATTCCTCGGGCGAATTGCCGCTCGCGAATCCGCCCTGCTGCAGAATCTTTTCTTTCGTATCAGACGATCTGAGCATCTTCACGAGCTCGGCATTGACCTTCAAGACGATCTCACGCGGCGTGCCTGCCGGCATCACTACGCCCTGCCACGAGCTGCCGTCGAAGTCTTTGATGCCGCTTTCCGCAACCGACGGCAGGTTGGGCAGCGGCGGAAAACGAGCCTTGGTCGACACCGCGATCGCGCGCACTTTGCCTTGCTGCACGAAGGGCAGCGCGGCAATCGCCGTGCTGAATGCAACGTCGATGCGGCCCGAAATCTGATCGATCATTGCAGGCGAGGCGCCTTTGTACGGAACGTGCACCAGACTGATGCCTGCCATCCATTTGAACATTTCCATCAACATGTGCGGACTCGAGCCATTGCCGGTCGACGCGTAGGTCAGCATCCCCGGTTTGGCTTTCGCGAGCGCAACCAGTTCTTTGACGTTTTTGACCGGCAGCGATGGGTGAACCATCAGCAGGCTCGGCAGAATCGCCATCAGCGTCACGGGTGCGAGATCCTTCTGCGGATCGAAACCGAGCTTGTCGTAGATCGACGGCGATATGCTTTGCGCGATCGTCATCATGCAGATCGTGTAGCCGTCGGGCGGTGATTTGGCGCATATTTCGGTGCCGATGTTGCCGCCGGCGCCAGCGCGGTTATCGGCCACCACCTGCACGGCCCAGGCGTCGGTGAGACGCTGCGCGGCGAGACGTCCCAGAATATCGGTGGGGCCGCCCGGCGGAAACGGAATAATGAAACGCACGGGCTTCGATGGATACTGTTGCGCGAACGCCGTGGCGATGGTGACGAATGATGCGAGCGGGAGCAGCGCGATTTTCAACACCCTCAACTTAAAATGGATATTCATTCATCCTCCCCGATTGTCAGTCGCTGCGGAATGGCTCGAAGCAGACAGGCGCGCGGTCACGCGATGGCGCAGAATCGTGTGAGCTTAGCTCATTTCCGCCGTGGGAGGGCTCGGCTGACTGCCGATCGCGCGCGATATACGCTCGGCCATTTGTTTGACCTGTACGGCCCACGCCTTGTTGAAGCGCTCGGACGGCGCGGATACGGACAGCCCGGCGACCAGATGGCCGTCGTCGCCGTAGATGCCGGCGCCAACGCACGAAACGCTTTTTTCCGCTTCCTCATCGTCGAACGCGTAGCCGTGCTCGCGTGCGCGCTCAATCTCCTTCAGCAGGGCCGCCTGATCGGTGAGCGTATTGTCGGTAAACTTGGGAAGCCCGGTGCGCTTTGCGTACTCCTGACATTTTTCAGGACCGTCGGCGGCGAGGAAGATTTTCCCGACAGCGGTAATATGCAGCGGTGCGCGCGCGCCGATGATCTGCACGACGCGCATCATCTGGTTGCCTGAGAACGTGCGCTCGACATAGATTACTTCGTCGTCGTGGCGCACCGAAAGATTGACAGTCTCGCCGAGCTGCTGGTGCAGCTGCCGCATGTAGGGCAATGCTTCCTGTCGGATGCTGATACGGGCCCGCACCAAGGTGCCAAGCTCGAGCAGCCGCATGCCGAGCCGGTACGTGCCGGGCTCGATGCGATCGACGAGGCGGTTTTGCACCATCACATTCAGGATGCGATGCGCAGTCGACGGATGCAGCTTCGTTTCGGCTGCGAGCTGCTTGAGATTGACCGGCGGGTTGTGCCGCGCCAGCGCATCGAGCAGGCTCATCATGCGGTCGATCACCTGGATCGACGACTTAATTTCTTTTTCTGCCACAGCAGCTAGAATTTGCACTTCTTTACGCCAAATCAGGTTTTGATTTTACAATATGAAATCCGGTGCATCAACCTTGGACACACCGCAGACTCATCGTCGACGGCCCTTATCACATCGTTCACAAAGAAGAAGAGCATGAAAAACTTCGCGGTCATAGTCGCAGTGGCAATCGCAGTGGGCTCAGGAGCGCTCGTCGCGCAGCCATACCCGAGCAAGCCGATCCGGTTCATCGTTCCCTATGCGCCCGGCGGTTCGACCGACATCGTGGCACGACTGCTCGCGCAAAAGCTCTCCGAAGCCATGGGCCAGCAGGTGCTGGTCGATAACCGCCCCGGCGCGGGCGGTTCGATCGGCGCCGATTTGGTGGCGAAATCTCCGCCCGACGGCTACACCATGGTCACCGCCGTGACCGGGATCATGGCGATCAACCAGTTTCTTTACCGCAAGCTGCCGTTCGATCCGGAAAAGGATTTTGCGCCGGTCACGCAGGTCGGCTCACTGCCTCTGATCCTCGTTGTGCATCCGTCGCTGCCCGCGAGAAACGTGAAGGAGCTGATTGCGATCGCCAAGGTAAAGCCCGGCCAGCTCAATTACGGCTCCTCGGGCGTCGGCACTGCGACGCATATGACAACCGAGCTTTTCAAGACCATGGCCGGCGTCGACCTCGTGCATATCCCGTATAAGGGTAGCGGCCAGGTATTGGGCGACATCATTGGCGGCCAGCTCGCGTTGATCTTCGACCAGATCGTGAGCTCGCTGCCGCACGTGCAGGCCGGCAAACTGCGCATGCTAGCGATCACCAGCAGCAAGCGATTTCCGACGCTGCCCGACCTGCCCACGATCGCCGAAAGCGGCGTGCCGGGTTATGAGTCGATCTCGTGGGCCGGCGTTGCAGTTCCCTCCGGTACGCCCAGGGAAATCGTCGCCCGGTTGCACGCT
>DASYSI010000136.1:0-6041 GCA_036003485.1 Burkholderiales bacterium
CGACCGTATCCGCGGCGACTACCCCGCTCGCGGCCCCCCGATTGTCCACGATCACCTGCTGGCCGAAGCCCGCCGCGAGGCCCTGCGCGATCAGGCGTGCCAGAAAATCGGCGCCACCGCCGGCTTCAGCGGTGACCAGACGAATCGGCTTATTCGGATAATTCTGCGCGGATGCCGTTTCGGTGCCGACAACAATTATGCCGGCCAAAAATATCCACGCCACAACACGCGCGAGCATGAAACCGCCTCGATCGAAGAGTTTTGATTTTCAGGTCGTACTGCCTGCCGTCCAACCCTATTCTAACCGCCGAGCGAATCGGGTTCAGGGACCTTCTTCGTTGCGTGGAGGCGCGCGCTGTCGACCGGCGCTTCGGGTGTCCCGTCGGTCTTGACCGCGGGTGAGCTCGCAGGTCCGGTTGCCGCGGCAGTATCCATTGAGTTCTGCGCAGCGTCAACGGCTGCCTCCAGCGCAACGACATCTTCAGGTTTCCATTGCCTGGCGGACTCGTTTTGGTGAACCGAGATCCAGCCCACCATTTTGTCCGCGCGCACAATGGGCGCAATCATCTGCGCCTTGGTGCCGTAGATCCGCCTGAGCTCCTCCGGGAATTGCAGGGTCGCATTTAAGCAGTCGTTGTGCACGAGAAGCTGACGATGCTGCCTCAGGTATTCAGCCGTCAGCGAATTGCGCTGCTGCAGCGACGTCTCGGCCACGTTCGCCTCCGTGCCCGGCGCGATCGACTCCGCAACCACGTCCTCGATTTGAAACCCGTGCTCGGCGTCTTCCAGGCGCAATGCCGCCCTGGTTGCATTCGTTTTCGCTCGCAAGTCTGCGAGCAGGCTTTCGTAGCTGGCTACGAGTTCTGCTGTACTAATCATCGTTTATCCGGTCTCGAGCGACTTTGCTCACAAGGTTTATGATGGTAAGTGACAGCGTAATGACATCCCGGTTCCATCTATCTGCGATCGAGGCGGCGAGGCGGCGCTTGCGCTATCATTCCCAGCCAGGGGGTGACAAATCGTGGACCGCGTAGGCAAATACGAAATCAAACGCGTGCTCGGTAAGGGCGCTTCGGGAACAGTCTATCTGGCGCGCGATACTTTTTCGGACGCAGAAGTCGCCGTTAAAGTCATCGACTCGTCGGTGTTCGCGGATCCCGAAATCGGAAAAATTCTTCGCACGCAGTTCCTGAACGAAGCTTCCCTCGCCGGCCGCCTGCACCACCCGCATATCGTTTCAATTCTCGACGCGGTGGTGACCGAGGACTCGGGGCATATCGCGATGGAGTACGTGCCGGGAGGAAATCTCTCGAAGCGCGCGAACGTACAGAATCTTTTCTCGATCGAAGACGCGATACAGGTTGGTTTCAAGTGTTGCGGCGCGCTCGACTACGCGTTCCGTGAAGGTATCGTGCACCGCGATGTAAAACCCGCGAATATCATGGTGGTCAAGGATACCGACGTAAAAATCACCGACTTCGGCGCCGCTTATCTGCGCAAGAACGACATGACGACGATCATCAACATCGGTTCCCCCGCTTATATGTCGCCGGAGCAAATCCGCGTCAAGCCGTTGACGCATCAGAGCGACATGTTCTCGCTGGGCACCGTGCTCTACGAATTGCTGACCGGACAGCGGCCGTTTATTGCGGATGCCATACCCGCGATGCTTGACAAAATTCTTAATTCCGAGCCGCTGCCGCCGAGCCGCGTGCGGCCAGAGTTGCCGTCGGCGCTGGATCCGATCTTGCTGAAGGTTTTGAGCAAAAATCCCACTGCGCGCTTTTCAACGTGGGCCGAGTTCGCGCTCGAGCTCGCGAAGGTCGGAGGGTTGGGTTTTCACGAAAAGACCGTTCCCGACAGCGAGAAATACGATGCGCTCAGACGGGTCGGAATGCTGCAAAAGCTCAACGACGCGCAGATCTGGGAACTGGCGCTGGCCGGACGCTGGACGCGTCTGCCGGCGCACCGTTCGATCATTCGCGAAAACGATCCCGGACAAAGTCTTTTTTTCCTCGCGAAAGGACAGGCCAAGGCCACCAAGCAAGGCCGCTTGCTCAACTCGATCGGAACAGGCGAATGTTTCGGAGAAATGAGCTATATCCGCGGCGGCGAAATTCCGCGGCAGGCATCGGTGGATTCCTTGACGGACGTGACCTATGCTGAATTCGATGCCGCCGCATTGGAAAAAATGAGTGCCGGCTGCCAGATCCACTTTATGAGGGCATTGGTGCGTACCCTTGTCGAGCGGCTGGAATTTGCCAATGTCAGGATCGCCCGTTAACGCGCGAATTCGCGCCGCGCTTCGCCCATGCGCCTGTCGGAAAGGTTTTTAAGCATATCGTGGCGTGACCTCGCGATCGCAGCCGGCCCTATCGTGCTGTTCACTGTGCTGGTTACGTGGGCGACTTATCACTTTGTGCGTCCGGCGCCACCCGACACGATTGCGATTACGACCGGCGCCGAAGGCAGCATGTTCAGGACTACTGCCGAACGCTACAAACGCATATTGGCCCGCAACGGCGTGGCGCTGCAGATTCTGCCGTCCGAAGGATCGTTGCAAAATCTTCAGCGCCTCAACGATTCCTCGGTCAGCGTTGACCTCGGCTTCATTCAAGGGGGTCTAGCAACCGCCGGGCAGGCCGAAAAGCTCGTGTCGCTCGGCAGTGTCTTCCGCGAACCGCTCGCCATTTTCTATCGCGGCGCCACGCCCGTCACGGTGCTTTCCGAGTTTGGCGGCCAGCGTCTGGCAATCGGAATGCAGGGCAGCGGCGGACGGGCGCTCTCATTGATACTGCTCAAAGCCAACGGCATCGAACCTGGCGGCGCGACTCAATTATTGGATCAAACCGGAATTGACGCGGCGGATGCGCTCATCGAGCGCCGCGTAGATGCCGTGTTTCTGGCGGGCGATTCGGCATCGTTTCCCGTGATGCGCAAACTTCGGTCGACACCCGGAATCAGGCTCTTCAACTTTACACAGGCCGATGCGTATACACGCCGCTTTCCGTACCTCGACAAGCTCGAACTTCCAATGGGCATTTTCGATCTGGGTAAAAACAACCCCCCTGAGACCGTTTTCCTGATCGGCCCGACGGTCGAGCTCGTTGCGCGTGAAGGCCTGCATCCTGCGCTGTCCGACTTGCTCATCGAAGCCGCGCGCGAAGTGCACGGCGGCGCTGGCTTATTGCGCCGCGCAGGCGAATTTCCCGCGCCGCTCGAGCAGGACTTTCGCATCAGCGACGATGCCAGCCGTTACTATAAATCGGGAAAGGGATTCCTCTACCGCAATCTGCCGTTTTGGCTCGCGTCGCTCACTGACCGCCTGCTGGTTCTGATCGTACCGATCCTGGTGCTGCTCATTCCGGGCTTTCGCGTGATACCGTGGTTATACACCTGGCGCGTGAGATCGCGTATCTACCGCTGGTACGGCGATCTGATCGCGCTCGAGCGCAGCGCAGGCGCCAAGGCCGCGCCGCAAGAGCGCGAGAAGCTGCTGAAGCGGCTGGACGAGGTCGAAATCGAAGTCAATAAGATCAAGACGCCGCTCGCGTTTGCCGACGAGTTTTATATATTGCGCGAGCATATCGGACTTGTTCGCGCCCGGCTTGCGGACGGCGCAGCGGCAGTTGCGGCTGGAGCGCGCTCGACCAACGCATCGTAGTGCATTGGGGAAGTCCGTGTCAGCAAACTCCTACAGAAAAATAGGCCCGGGGACAATTGGATGGCCTGCGGGATTGGCGCAAAGTTTGGCCGTGGGCTTCAAAACCCACATTTTTCCCTCCCTGAAGGTTGCCTCCTAGCAACCATTGGCCCTGGCCCTAACCGGCCGGGGCATTTTATTTTTTGGGCGGCCCGCGAAGGTATCAGCTCGAGCTTCTTCTAAACGACTTCACCCTCATCGGTGAACTGCAATCGCGCCAGATGCGCGTAAAGACCGTCCGCGCGCAACAGCTCCTTATGCGTTCCGATTGAATGAATGCGGCCGCGATCCATGACGATGATGCGGTCGGCGTGGCGCACGGTCGCGAGCCGGTGCGCGATGACGAGCGTGGTGCGTCCGCTTTGCAGACGATCGAGCGCCGCCGCGACCTGGCGCTCGCTTTCCGCATCGAGCGAGCTCGTCGCCTCGTCAAGCAGCAATATCGGGCGATCGGCGAGCAAGGCACGCGCAATCGAAATACGCTGACGCTGGCCGCCCGACAATTTCACGCCGCGCTCACCCAAATCGGTTTCGAATTGTTGCGGCAGCCGCTCGATGAATTCCAGCGCGTGCGCTGCTGCGCACGCTTGCACGACTTGCTGCGTTGACGCAGCGGGACTGCCGAAGCGCACGTTGTTGGCGACGCTGGCCGCGAATATCACCGGGTCCTGCGGCACCAGCGCGATTGCGCGGCGCAGATCATGCGGATCGCAGTGTCTGATATCTGCGCCATCGACCAGTATCCGGCCCGACTGCGGATCGTAGAAGCGCAGCAGCAGCGCGAATACCGTGGACTTGCCCGCGCCCGACGGACCGACCAGCGCCACGCGCTCACCGGGGTTGACCGTGAACGAGACCGGCCCGAGCGCAGTCGTGTCGGGCCGCGACGGATAGGCGAAGACGATCTCATCGAAGCGGATCGCGCCCCGGATGCGAGGCGGCAGCGCGATTTGCGGCGCCGCGGCGGCGAGCGTCGGGCGGGTGTCGAGCAATTCCATCAGGCGTTCGGTGGCGCCGGCGGCGCGCTGGATCTCGCCCCAGATCTCCGACACCGTGCCCGCGCCGCTCGCCACCACCACGGCGTAGAACACAAACGCCGAGAGCTGGCCGACGCTAAGCCGCCCGTCGAATACATCGTGACCGCCGATCCATAGAATCACCCCGACTGCGCAAAAGCCGATCAACATCACGAGCGAGATCAGCCATGCCTTGACGCGGACGCGGTGCACGCCTGCGGCGTAGGCCGCTTCGGTCGCGGCATCGAACTGGCGCCGCGCGAGAGCTTCATTGCCGTAAGCCTGCACGGTGCGGATTTCGTGCAGTGACTCGTCGATGTGCGCCGACACATCGGCGACGCGGTCCTGATTCAGACGCGACAGACTGCGCACGCGCCGGCCCATGATCAGTATCGGTATCACGGTCGCCGGCACGCCAAGCACGATGAACGCGGCGAGCTTGGGGCTGGTCGCGAACAGCAGCACAAGCGCTCCCACCATCATCAGGCCGTTGCGCAGGAACATCGACAGGCCGAAACCGATGACCTGCCGTATCTGCTCGCTGTCGTTGGTGAGCCGCGAGGCGATCTCGCCGGTGCGCGAAGCGTCGAAGAACGCGGGCGACAAGGTCAGCACGTGACTGAACACTGCTTCGCGCAAATCGGCGATGACGCGCTCACCGATGCTCATCATCAGATAAAAGCGAATCCAGGTCGCGCCCGCGAGTATGACCGCGACGCCGACCACCGCTGCCAGCGCCGTATTCAACAAATGCGGATCGCGGCTGCCGAAGCCGGCGTCGATCACATGGCGCAGGCCCTGCCCCAGCGCGAGCACACAGCTCGCAGCGACGACGAGCGCGGCGAGCGCACACGCGATTTTCCAGCGGTAAGGCGCGACAAACCGCCACAGACGCGCGAATTGCGCAACGTTGCCTTTGGGCGGTGGCACGAGAGAAGAGGAGGCGGCCACGATCTTGCTATTCAATGCATCGAATCCGGCTAGGCCACCATAGATGAAGCTTCGTCTTCAGCCTGCTATATTTTGTACGACGGATCGATTTTATCGAGCATGCGCAAGTGCGCTTTCCACTCGGTCTTCTTCGCTTTGTACGGCAGGGTCTTGAACTGACTGGCGACTTTCTCGGCGACGGCGGGCGGCGGGATCCGCACTTTTGCTCCGCCTGCAAGCGCGCTGATTTGCGTCTGGCACGCGCGTTCGAGGTAATACATCAGATCGAACGCCTCGTCGATCGATGCTCCGCACACGAGCAGGCCGTGATTGCGCAGGATCATCGCCTTGTGTTTGCCGAGATCGCGCACGAGTCTTGCCTGCTCATCGAG
>DASYSI010000137.1:0-7493 GCA_036003485.1 Burkholderiales bacterium
ATGCCGATTCGCATAGTATCTTAGCCTGCGCTTATGGCTGCTGCTTGGTGCGGGCGGGCAAGCAGCGTCGCCGGCTGCCACTGCGCAAAGTTCGAGAGCAGCTGCAATCCGGAATTGGCGCTCTTTTCGGGGTGAAATTGCACGGCGAACACATTGTCGCGCGCGATTGCGCAGGTAAACGGGCGTGGATATGCGCTGGCGCCCGCGCTAAGCCCGGGCGCAGCCGTTTCCACATAATAGCTGTGCACGAAATAAAACCGCGCCTGATCCGGAATGCCGCGCCATAGCGGATGCGAAGCGAGCTGCCGCACGCGGTTCCAGCCCATATGCGGCACCTTGAGCCGGGTGCCATTGGCGTCGACCATGCCGGTCGCCGGAAAACGTCTCACCTTGCCCGGCAGCACACCCAGACCCGCGATGTCGCCTTCCTCGCTGCGTTCAAATAACATCTGCAATCCAATGCAGATACCGAGAAAAGGTTTGCCATACGCTGCATCGAGCACGACTTCGCGCAAACCACGCGCATCCATTTCGCGCATGCAATCGGGCATCGCTCCCTGGCCGGGGAATACCACGCGCGCCGCTCGCGCCACCTGCGCGGGATCGCTGGTTACTGCGATATTGAGCCCGGGGGCGACATGTTCGATCGCTTTCGAGACCGAACGCAGGTTGCCCATCCCGTAATCGATGACGGCGATGTCTATCATGGGTTTCAGGTATCAGGTTTCAAGTTAAACCAAACTCGCCAACTCGAAATACGAAGCTTATAAACTTCCTTTGGTCGAAGGCACACCCTTGATGCGCGGATCGAGCTCGGTCGCCATGCGCAATGCACGTCCGAACGCCTTGAAGGCGGTTTCTGCCTGATGATGGGCGTTGTCGCCCTTGAGATTGTCGATGTGCAGCGTGACCTGGGCGTGATTGATGAAGCCCTGAAAAAATTCATGCACGAGATCGACATCGAACTCGCCGATGCGCGCACGCACAAAATCGATCTTGAATTCAAGACCGGGGCGGCCCGACAGATCAATCACGACGCGCGTCAGCGCCTCGTCGAGCGGCACATAGGCGTGCCCATAGCGGCGGATCCCCTGCTTGTCGCCGAGCGCCCGCGCGAATGCCTGGCCGAGCGCGATACCGATATCTTCGACGGTATGATGCGCATCGATGTGCAAATCGCCCTTGGCCGATATTTCGAGATCGTACACGCCGTGGCGCGCGACCTGGTCGAGCATGTGGTCGAGAAACGGCACGCCGGTGTCGAGCTTACCCGCGCCGGTGCCGTCAAGATTCAACTTGACGCGGATTTGCGTTTCACTGGTATCGCGTTTGACTTCTGCGGTGCGCATGGGCTGGGTTCGGGCAGGCGGGCGTGGAAGATTATGCCTGAAAGTTTCAGGGACTGAGTAGCGCCCTGAGCGCGCCCAGAAACAGCGTATTCTCCTCGGGCGTGCCCACCGTCACGCGCAGGCAGTCTGCAAGTAACGGGTGGGTGCCATTCAGGTTTTTGATCAGAATTCCGCTCTGTTTGAGCCCATTGAACAACTGATCCGAGCCGGCTACCCTGAACAATATGAAATTGGCATCGCTAGTGTAGGCTTCGACCCCCGGAACACGCCGCAGTTCAGTCAGCATCCTCACGCGCTCGGCACGAATTGCCGCCGCCTGTGCTTGCAGCACGTTCGACTCGCGCAGCGCTTCGACGGCCACGAGCTGCGTCAAGACATTGACATTATACGGTAAACGTACCTTATCAATTTGGCGCAGCCAGCCCTCGTGTCCGGCGAGCACGCCTAGACGCAAGCCGGCCAGGCCGAGCTTGGAGACAGTGCGCATGACAAGCAGATTGGTAAAATCGGTAAGCCGGGGCATGAAGCTGCGTTGCGCAAACGCGTGATACGCCTCGTCGACGACGACTATGCCGGGAGCGGCATCGATGATGCGGCCGACCACGTCGGCGTCGAATAGGTTACCGGTGGGATTGTTCGGGTAAGCGATAAAAATCAGCGCCGGCTCATGCTGCTCGATGGCCGCCAGCGTCCGCGCCGCAGCTACGCTGAAGTCAGCATTGAGCGCTACGCCGACATAGCGCATTCCGGTATAGGCCGCGATCAGGTGAAACATCACGAACGAGGGCTCGAGCCCGAGCATCACCGCACCGGGTTTCGCCACCGCGAGTGCGAGCATCTGAATCAGTTCGTCCGAGCCATTGCCGAGCACGAGTTCCATGCCGGCCGGTATCTGCATTGCCGTTCGAAGCATCGCCTTCAACTCGCGCGCGCCGGGATCCGGATAGCGATTGAGCGCGGCTCCGGCTACGCGCGCGGCAATTGCGCCGCACAACTCGCGCGGCAGCCGGTACGGATTCTCCATCGCGTCGAGCTTGACCATGCCGCCCGGATCGGGCACGTGGTACGCGCTCAGGGCATGGATCTCGGCGCGAATGATTTCTTCCGGGGTTTTGGGCATAACTCAAAAAGCATCGCCGCCAAAAACGCAAATGTACGAGTTCAAAATCAGGAGGCTCAATTTTTTCCTGGCGTCATCAGCGTTGCGGGCGGCAAAAGCATTATTTCATTCGATACTCGGCCGATTTGGCGTGTGCCGGCAAGCCTTCGCCGCGCGCAAGCTCGGCGGCAATCGCACCAAGCCTGCGTGCACCCTCTTTCGATACGCTGATGACGCTCGAGCGCTTCTGGAAATCATAAACGCCCAGCGGCGACGAAAAACGCGCCGTGCGCGAAGTCGGCAGCACATGGTTAGGTCCCGCGCAGTAATCGCCGAGCGCCTCCGACGTGTAGCTGCCGAGGAATATCGCGCCGGCGTGGCGGATTTTCTTGAGCAGCGAATGCGGGTCTGCGACCGCAAGTTCGAGGTGCTCCGGAGCAATGCGGTTGACGAGATCACACGCTTCATCGAGGTCGCGCACCTCGATCAATGCGCCGCGCGTCTCGAGCGCAGTCTTGATAATATCGCGCCGTGGCATGCCCGCGAGCTGACGCTCGATGCTCGCAGCGACCTGATCTATAAACTCCGCGTTGGGCGAAACCAGGATTGCCTGGGCAAGCTCGTCGTGCTCGGCCTGCGAGAACAAATCCATCGCGATCCAGTCGGCGAAGTCGGGCGCCGGCGCAGTACCGTCACATACCACCAGGATTTCAGACGGCCCCGCCACCATATCGATACCGACCGCGCCATATACGCGGCGTTTGGCCGCGGCGACGTAGGCATTGCCAGGACCGACGATCTTGTCGACCCGCGTCACCGTTTGCGTGCCATACGCGAGCGCGCCGATCGCGTGCGCGCCGCCGATGGCAAACGCGCGGTCGACACCGGCAAGCTCGGCAGCCGCCAGCACGAGCGGCGACTTTTCGCCTTCCGGCATCGCTACCGCCATCACGATTTCCTGCACGCCCGCGATCTTTGCCGGCAATGCGTTCATCAGCACCGTCGAGGGGTACGCCGCTTTACCGCCCGGGACATAGACGCCGACGCGGTCGAGCGCGGTCACCTGCTGGCCGAGCTGCGTGCCGTCTTCATCAATATAGTGCCACGACTGCGCGAACTGCTTCTCATGATAAGAACGCACGCGCGCCGCGGCCTGCTCGAGCGCGCCGCGCTGCGCCGCCGGCAGCGTCGCCAAAGCACGCTGCATCTCACCGCGGGTCAACTCGAGCTCCGCGACCGATGACGCCTGAACCCGGTCGAAGCGCCGCGCATAGTCGAGCACCGCAATGTCGCCGCGCTTTTTGACGTCCTCGAGGATAGCGGCGACTGCGGCGTCGACCGCCGGATCCTGCGCACTCTCGAAAGCAAGCAGCACGCCGAGCCGCGCCTCGAAATCGGCGGCACTGGACCGCAATCGCTTGAGCGCGATCACTTCACTGCCCGCGCCAACGCATCGAGCAACGGTTGAATCGCCGCGCGTTTCAGTTTGTAGGCCGCCTGATTCACGATCAGGCGCGCGCTCACCTGCGCGATTTCCTCGACCGCAGCCAGATTGTTGGCCGCGAGCGTATGCCCGGTGCTGACGAGGTCGACGATCGCGTCCGCGAGCCCGGTCAGCGGCGCCAATTCCATCGAACCATAGAGCTTGATCAAATCGACGTGGACACCTTTCGCCCCAAAGTGCTCCCGTGCAATCCGCAGGTATTTGGTCGCGATGCGCAGCCGCGCGCCCTGGCGGACTGCCTGCTCGTAATCGTAGCCGTTGCGCACTGCGACCATGAGACGGCAGCGTGCAATTCCGAGATCGAGCGGCTGGTATAGACCTTCGCTGCCATACTCGAGCAGTATGTCGCCGCCGGCGATGCCGAGATCGGCGGCGCCGTATTGCACGTAGGTCGGCACGTCGGTCGCGCGCACGATAATCAGCCGTACGTCAGTGCGTGAAGTCGCGATGATCAGCCGGCGCGAAGCGTCAGGGTCTTCGGACGCAATGATGCCTGCTGCTCCGAGCAGCGGCACGGTCTCATCGAGAATGCGTCCTTTGGAAAGGGCGATGCTGATCACGGGAATTCGGCCATCGAGCAAAAAGTCATTCTACTCGCGTCGTTACGAGACCGAGTCCAGGTTGAGGTCGCTTCCATACGAAGCATGCGGATAATGAAATGGAACCGGTCCGTCGGGGGCGCCGTCGAGAAACTGGCGTACGAATGGATCGTTGGAAACACGCATTTGCGCGGCGGGACCCGCGGCGGCGACTACACCGTCGGAAATCAGGTAAACATAATCGATGACCTTCATGGATTCGGCGGCATCGTACGAGACGACGATCGAAGTCGATCCTAATGCGTCGTTGAGATGCCGGATCAGATTGCCGATCACGTTGCAGGAAATCGGATCCAACCCCGCGAACGGTTCGTCGTACATGATGAGCATTGGGTCCAGAGCGATCGCGCGCGCGAGGCCGACCCGCCGCGACATGCCGCCCGAGAGCTCCGCCGGCATCAACTGCGCCGCGCCGCGCAAGCCCACCGCGGCGAGCTTCATCAGCACCATATCGCGGATCATGCTATCGGGAAGATCGGTATGCTCGCGCATCTGAAACGCAATGTTTTCGAACACCGACAGGTCGGTAAAGAGTCCGCCCATCTGGAATTGCATACCCATCTTGCGACGCAGTTGATACAGGCGCGCGCGGCTCAACTCGTGCACGACCTCGCCATTGATCCTGACAGCCCCTGCGGCGGGTACCAGCTGGCCGCCGATCAGGCGCAGCAACGTCGACTTGCCGGAACCGCTCGCACCCATGATGCCAACCACTTTTCCGCGCGGAATGGTGAGGCTGATGTCTTTGAGCAGTTCGCGATCCGCGTATCCGAAACGCAGCTTCTCGATCTCAACAATTTCGGCTGATGGCATGGCACGACTCAAGTTTTTTCGCGCTGGCAGTTTAACATTCAATGCGCGCGGCGGATGCGCGCGCCCAGGCCGGATAATTTTTTTTCGATGGCCTCGTAGCCGCGGTCGAGATGGTAGATGCGGTCGATCGTGGTTTCACCGCGCGCTCGCAGCCCTGCCAGTACCAGGCTTGCCGATGCGCGCAAATCGGTCGCCATCACCCGCGCACCCTCCAGGTAGTCAACGCCGCTGATCATCGCGGTATTGCCCTCGACTTCGATTTGTGCACCCAGTCGCCTTAACTCCTGTACGTGCATGAAGCGGTTCTCAAAGATGGTTTCGGTAATATGCGCGGTGCCGCGAGCGACGCTATTGAGCGCCACGAACTGCGCCTGCATATCGGTCGGGAAAGCCGGATAGGGCGCGGTGCGCACATTTACCGCGCGTAACGCGCCGTTCATGCGCAAGCTGATCCAGTCGGGCCCGGATTCAATGTACGCGCCGGCTGCGCGAAGTTTTTCGATCACCGCATCGAGAATATCGGCGCGCGTGTCGCGCAGCCGGATTTCGCCGCCGGTCACTGCAGCGGCCGCGAGAAAAGTGCCGGTTTCGATGCGATCCGGCATGATGCAATGACTTGCGGAGTGCAACTTCGCTACGCCCGCGATACTGATCACGTCGGTCCCGGCGCCGCTGATGCTGGCGCCCATTGCAATAAGACAGTCGGCAAGGTCGACGATTTCCGGTTCGCGCGCGGCATTTTCGATGACAGTTTCACCGCTTGCCAGAGTTGCCGCCATCATGATGTTCTCGGTGCCCGTGACGGTTGCGATGTCCATCACGATGCGAGCGCCTTTGAGCTGCTGCGCGCGCGCGTGCATGTAACCGTGCTCGATATCGATAGTGGCACCCATTGCCTGCAGCGCCTTCACGTGCTGATCGACGGGTCGCAACCCGATCGCGCATCCTCCTGGCAGCGATACGCGTGCCTCGCCGCAGCGCGCGAGCAGCGGCCCCAGCGCCAACACCGACGCGCGCATGGTCTTGACCAGATCATAGGGCGCAACCGGATTATCAAGTCCCGCCGCGTTGAGCTCGATCGAGCGCGCGTCGGCGGCGGATGCCTTAATGCCCATCTGCGTGAGCAATTTGATCATGGTCGTGATGTCGCGCAGCTGCGGCACATTCAGCACGCGCAGCGGTTCGCTGCTTAGAATCGCGGCGCACAAAATGGGCAGCGCCGCGTTTTTCGCGCCGGAAATCCGCGCCTCGCCGTTAAGCGGCACGCCGCCTTCGATGATCAGCTTATCCATTTGAGGCGCGCGGGACTACTTCTGCAGCCAGCTCTCCGGAGTATAAGTTTGCATCGACAGCGCGTGAATCTCTTCGCGCATGCGATCGCCGAGCGCCCGGTACACGAGCTGATGCTGCTGCACCTTGCTCTTGCCGCGGAAAGCCGGGCTCACGATGATCGCTTCAAAGTGCTGGCCATCGCCATCAACACGTACCAGCTCGCACTCGAGACCCTGCTCGATGTAGGATTTAACTTGTTCAGGTTGGACCATTCAGTGCCTCAGTTTATAACCGGTTTTGATCAGCCAAAGCGTAAGAAAAGACAATGCCAGCAAAGATGCGGCGACTATCGTCGCGGAGATCCATGGTGACACATCCCCGATTCCGAA
Organism: Burkholderiales bacterium; assembly: GCA_036003485.1. Lineage (GTDB taxonomy): Bacteria > Pseudomonadota > Gammaproteobacteria > Burkholderiales > SG8-41 > PALSA-1004. Next base: position 7,026 of record DASYSI010000137.1, read on the forward strand.
GAAGCCGTAGCGAAAACCGTCGACCATGTAAAAGAACGGGTTCAGGTGAGACAAGCCCTGCCACAACGGCGGCAGCGAGTGAAGCGAATAAAATACCCCCGACAGAAACGTAAGCGGCAGGATAATGAAGTTCTGAAACGCGGCGAGCTGGTCGACTTTGTCCGACTGCAGGCCCGCGATGATGCCAAGCACCCCCATGATACCGCTGCCGAGCAACCCGAATATGACTATCCATAGCGGGTGGTCGAAACGCAGATCAACAAACCACACCGTAAACAGCAGCACACCCGCGCCGCAGATAAGTCCGCGCGCAACCGCCGCCAGAAGATAGGCAAAGAAAAACTCGCGATGCGAAAGCGGCGGCAAGAGCACGAATATGATGTTGCCGGTCATTTTCGACTGCATCAGACTCGAACTCGAATTGGCGAACGCATTCTGCAATACGCTCATCATAGCCAGTCCCGGCAC
>DASYSI010000138.1:0-11720 GCA_036003485.1 Burkholderiales bacterium
GTCATATTACGCGAAGAACTTTGGCCTGACGACGTGATGTCATTCTCCCCTCCCGGCTCGACTTCGCCGAGCCCCACTCTCCCACAAGGGGAGAGGGAAAATCATTCGGCCGCAGCCGGAGTCACCAGGGCATGATCGATCGGCGGCTCCCGGTTTGGCGCTTCGTTCTGGTCAGCGATACGCGCCAGCCGCTCCCGCGCTTCCTCGGCCTCGCGCTGCCGGTTCCACATGCTGGCGTAAAGCCCGTCAGTTGCCAAAAGCTGCGAATGGGTGCCCCGCTCGGCGATCCGGCCCTGATCCAGTACGATGATTTCGTCGGCGCCGACAATGGTCGACAGCCGGTGTGCGATCACCAGCGAGGTGCGGTTACGCGATACCCGCTCCAGTGCGCCCTGGATTTCATGTTCGGTGTGGCTGTCGAGCGCCGAGGTCGCCTCGTCGAGCAACAGGATCGGCGGCGCCTTGAGCACGGTGCGCGCAATCGCCACACGCTGCTTCTCGCCGCCGGACAGCTTCAGACCGCGCTCGCCGACGCGCGCTTCATAGCCGTCGGGAAGGCTCGCGATGAAATCGTGAATATGCGCGGCCTGCGCCGCGGCGATCACTTCGTCGTGCGACGCTTCGGGCCGGCCATACTGGATGTTGTAATAGATCGTATCGTTGAATAACACCGTGTCTTGCGGCACGATGCCGATCGCGCCGCGCAGGCTCACCTGCTGCAATTCACGGATGTCGATGCCATTGATCGTGACACGACCGCTGCCAACGTCGTAAAAGCGATACAGGAGCCGCGCGAGCGTCGATTTTCCCGAGCCGCTGTGACCCACCACTGCAACTTTGGCGCCGGCCGGAATCTCGAAGCTGACGCCGAACAGAATCTGGCGGTTAGGATCGTAGCTGAAATCGACATGTTCAAAGCGAATCGCGGCGCTTACCGCGGCGAGTGACACCGCGCCCGGCCGGTCCTGGATTTCGCGGTTTTGTTCGAGGAGCCTGAACATCCGGTCCATGTCGGCAAGCGACTGCTTGATCTCACGGTAGACCATACCGAGAAAATTAAGAGGAATATAGAGCTGGATCAAGAGTCCGTTGACCAGCACGAGGTCCCCAAGCGTGAGCGCCTTCGCGACCACGCCTTGCGCAGCCAGAATCATCAACAGCGTCACCGCGATCGCAATAATGCAGCTTTGCCCGATGTTGAGCAGTCCCAGCGAAGCCTCGGACTTGACCGCTGCCGTCTCGTACTTTCGCAGATTGTCGTCATAGCGTCGTGCCTCGTATTCCTCGTTATTGAAATACTTGACGGTCTCGTAATTCAGCAGGCTGTCGATCGCGCGCGTGTTTGCCCTCGAATCAAGTTCGTTGGCGTTACGCCGGATGTCCATGCGCCATTCGGTGACAGATATCGTGAACACAAGATAGGCCGTGACCGCTGCAAAGGTTACCGCGGCGAAGCGCCAGTCGAACTTGGTGAGCAGGATAATGGCGACCAGACTGAATTCGAGGATGACGGGGATGATCGAAAACAACATGTACGAAAGCAGCGTGCCGATACCACGCGTACCGCGCTCGATATCGCGCGCAACACCTCCGGTCTGGCGCTCGAGGTGAAAGCGCAGGCTCAGGCTGTGCAGGTGCCGGAATACGGTCAGCGCGACACGCCGGATCGCGCGCTGCGTGACGCGCACGAACACGACGTCGCGCAGCTCGGCGAAAAGCGTCGTTGACAGGCGCAGCACGCCGTAGGCGACGAGCAGCGCAAACGGCAGAACCAACAATGCCCGCGTGGCGTCGAGTCCGTCGATGATCTCTTTGAGTATCAATGGCACACCGACATTGGCGAGCTTGGCGGTGGTGAGAAAGATGAGCGCGACGATTACCCTGCCCTTGAATTCCCACAGGTACGGCAACAGCAGGCGTGCCCTGCCCCACTCGTTGCGCCTGCCTGCGCCAACCGCCGCGCGTACTGGGACGGCCGCGGAATCGTGATGGGAGGCCATTAGGAAATATTCAAGCAGGCAAGCTGGGACGGAGTTGAAATCGTTTTGTTTCAGCCGGGCGCGCGGCAAGTCCACCGACCGGTGAACAAAAAGATGAATGGCGAAATTGAATCAAGGGTTTTATTCTAAGAGCAGGATTGACGGCGGAAATCTCGCGCTTACGGCGGCAGGCTTCCCTATGCTATCACGCGCGTAACAACCGTTGCTAGGCGCGATAGCGGCTTCATATCAGATCTTCGACCGCCCGTACCACCCTCCGCGTATCAATGCGGAAAGGCGTATTGATTTCAATTTCTCCCGCTACGAGCGGATAATCATCCGACGTGATCGTGACAATAGGCTGCTGGGTGGTGCGCGCAAGCTTGCGGAACAGGCTCATGTGCTCGATGGCAGTACTCGTGAGCTCCACTATCGCTGTCTCTCGCGGAGCGAACAGCATATTGGTAAGCGCTGCACCGTGTGCCGCCACAATGATGCGCGCGCTCGAAAAAGCCGCGATTTGCTGCACCACGCTCAGCTCGCCGGGTACTATTCGAACGAAACCGAGTGGCGCGAGTGCCTCGAACAGCTCGTCTTCATTGAGCAGGCTGCGGCGGGTGACATCGCGGCGCGACACCAAGAGCCTGTGGGTTGCTTGTGCGGGAGCGGCGAGCAAATGCGCGAATCGCTCGCGCATCCATTGTACCCCACGGCCTATTGCTTGATCACTGGTGTGGAGCGCAGGCACCAGCAGCCGCTTGCACGAGGCCACTGCATGACGACCAACCTTCACGAGCTGCTCCGGTCGCTGGCCCAATAACTGGATAAACTCGTTTTGGTAAGAGCGCAGATCGCTGTTGACCAGCCACGGGTAGCTATAAAGCAATCCCGCGCGATCAAGCGTCGCAAGCTTCAGCACGTTTCGGAACAGCCAATGGCTGTAATTGTCGTCGCCGCCGACGAAAATGCATGCATCGGCTATTTCGTATTCGGGATGCGGTAGTGTGGCCACAATGGTAGTGCCATCGGCGCTAACGCGGCCGCGCACGAATGGGCTGGTGTAAAGGTTCTTTGCGTGTACGTCGTCGTTATATACGATGCCGTCGCGCATGATGGTCCAGTATGATGTTTCGACCTGCACGTTATCGAGCCAGCGGTAATATGACTCGCCGCGTCGAGCCCGAGCGATATCAAGATGCTGCTTTAGGAACGCGGCGGTCACAGCGCCGCGGCGTCCTTCCACTGCGTCGACCCTTTGGAAAATGACGACTGCTTCTGCGATGCGTCCGTCGTCAAGCAGCAGATGGCCGAGCCGCAGCAACGCGTCGCGGTCTTCCCGAATTACGCCTAGCCGTGCATGACACAAACGCTCGGCGCGTGCTTGCTCGCCACGTTCAATCGCAAGATCAACGATTAAGTGAAAGGCGGCCGGACCGTCGACTCGATGCGTCAAGGACAAGCGCGCAACAATCATCGCCAGTCTGGGCAGATGATGACGATTTAACCAGACGGCCGCGCGAAGAAAAGACAACATGACTTGGAGAACATAGCATGGATGGCGGCACAGAAAAAAATGGGCACCAGCTTGGGTGCCCAAAATTACCAAAGGAGGAGGATGAAAACAAAGAGCAGATGCGACTCACTGTTTTCACCGAGACATATAGCAATTAGGATGCCAGATCACAAGTTTCATAAAATCAATAAATTATGATTTCAAACGGTTTTGCGGTCATTCAGCTTCGCACTATTTTGGGTGCCGCGATCGTTATTTTGCACCAAACTGTAGCCCGATTTGCGCTTTAATCACTCAATGCCGGCGCTATCATCTGAATTCCTGTGCGCGGCCGTAGGACGACCAGCCACTTAAAAAACGAACCAGCTGGTAGCAGATCCACGTCAGAGTCCGCACCGGCAGCGAATACGAGCCCCGCTCCCAGTCCCCGCTCCGCAGCCGGTAGGCGCCGGTTTCGATCGCGTTCTTAAGGCTCTGCAGAAGTTTCAGTGCGAACCCGGCGTCATCGATCACGATATTGGCCTCGCGTGCCAGCAGCAGACTCAGCGGATCGATATTCGATGAACCCACGGTTGCCCAGCGTTGGTCAATGACTGCGACCTTGGCGTGTAAGAAGCTATGATGATATTCGTAAATTTCAACGCCGGCATCCAGTAACTGACCGTACAGCGCGCGCGCGGCGTAGTACAGCAGCACGTACTCGACGCGCCCTTGAAGCAACAGCACCACGCGCACGCGACGCGCAGCTGCGTCGACGAGCGCGCGGCGAAAGCTGCGCCCCGGAAAAAAATAAGCGTTGGCGATCACGATTTCGTCTTTGGCATTCGCAATCGCGTCGAGATACGCATGCTCGATGTCTTTGCGATGACGCAGATTGTCGCGGATCACGAACGCCGCGCGCTGCGTGCCGCAATATACAGCCTGGATCGCAGCAGGGGACGTCTTGCGCCACCGCTGATGAAGCTCCGTCCACGTTGCGAGCGTCCACAAGTGCACCGCGACTGGATGAATCTGCGCCAGAAGCGGACCTTCGAGGCGTACCGCGTAATCAAAGCGCGGCGGAATCTGACTTGGCGTTTGCATGTCATCGATGATGTTGATGCCGCCGACAAATGCGATTTTGGCGTCAATCACCGTAAGCTTGCAGTGCAGGCGCCGCAACCGCTCGCGACGCAGCGTCCAGAGAGAGATCTGCGGACGGAATATTCGCGTGCGCACGCCGGCATCCCGCATACTCCGCATCAAGTCCCTGCCAAGGTCCTTCGATCCGAAACCGTCGATCAGCAGGTGAGTCATCACGCCGCGCCGTGCCGCGCGCATCAATGCCTGCGCAATGCGATGTCCGGTCCCATCGCCTTCGAAGATATAAGTCGCGAGATAGATCTCTTGGTTCGCGGCGTCCAATGCCGCCTCGAGCGCCGGGAAATATTCCGCTCCGCTGCACAATAGCTCGATGCAATTGCCCGGAACGAAGCCGGTCATATCATGTGCTCTTTACCAGGGTCGAGGTCAGTGCCGCGTGATCCGAAATGCGCGCCCACGCGTGGCCGTGGTGCACACGCGCCTGCTTGACGTCAAATCCCCTCACATAAATACGGTCGAGTTGGAGCACCGGCAATGCGGCAGGAAAACTGCGCGCCGGATGGCCATAAGTCTGCTCGAATACCTCTTTCAGCCCGAGCGGGCACGCCAGCTCGAGATCGGCATGATGAGCCCAGTCGTTGAAATCGCCGGCGATAATCAGCGGCGCCTCGTGCGGCACCAGCCGTTCGATACGCACTTGCAGCGCCCGCATCTGGCGGCTGCGATGATGTTTCATCAACCCCAGATGGACGCACACGCAATGCAGCGTTTCGCTCCATCCCGGTATCTCGATCTCGCAATGCAGCAGTCCGCGGCTCTCGAAGCGATGTTCGGAAATATCTTCGTTGTCCCAGCGCGCAATAGGGAAACAGCTCAATATCGCGTTGCCGTGGTGACCGGTATCGTAAACCGCATTCCTGCCATAGGCGAAATCGGTCCAGATCGAATCGGCCAGAAACTCGTGTTGCGGCTGCTCGGGCCAGTTCTCGAAACGGCGCGCGTGGCGTGTATGACCGCCCTGTACTTCCTGCAGAAACACGAGGTCGGCGTCGAGGGTGCGCAGGTGCGCTCGCAGTTCATGGATCACCATCCGGCGCTTGAAAAACGAAAAGCCCTTATGGATATTGTAAGTTGCGATATGCAGCGTGTCGGTCATTTTTGGTCAGATTTGTTCGGGTGCCGTTTCTCGCGATCAACGACACGACGTTTCGAGTACGCACCCCATGATGGATATGCCGCGATCACCGAGGTCGCATCTTGAATGCGGCATGCTGCAGCCATTCGACATCAACTTCGAGGTATGACGCTGACAAACAAAAGCGTGGCGACCGGCCGGCGGAGAGGACAGAAAAGTCGCACGCCAGCGCGGCCCGCGTCAGTGCGGCTCAGGCGTTGGTGCTAGAGGACTTCAAGCATGCGTTTGAGCGCGACGCGCGCGAGTTCCGCTTCGCGCACCGGCACCCTGATCGGGTTAACAACCTTGCTTGCGACGAGGTTATCAAGCGTCCACGCCAAGTGCTGCGGATCGATGCGCGCCATTGTCGAGCACATGCATACGGTAGGTGCCATGAACTGCACGATCTTGCCTTGCGGCTTGAATTGTTCGGCGATGCGGTTTACGAGATTAAGTTCCGTGCCGACAAGCCAGCGCGTGTTCGGCTTCGATTCGGCGATCGTGTTAATGATGAAATCGGTAGAGCCTACGTAATCCGACATTTTGCACACCTCGAAATTGCATTCGGGGTGCGAGATCACCATGCCCTCTGGATTGCGGCTGCGGAAGTTCAGCACATGCTGCACCTGGAACATCTGGTGCACCGAGCAGTGCCCTTTCCACAACAGGACCTTAGCTTTGCGAATCTGCTCGGGGGTGAGCCCGCCGAGCGGCTCGTCGAAATCCCACACCAGCATCTCGTCGGGCGGAATACCGATCATGTAGCCGCTCCACCGGCCCAAATGTTGGTCAGGAAAGAACAATACTTTCGCGCGCCGCGCAAACGACCATTCGAGGATTTGTTTCGCATTGCTCGAGGTGCAGACGATGCCGCCGTGCTCACCGCAAAAGGCCTTCAGATCGGCCGCCGAATTGATGTACGTCACCGGCGTGACTTCTGCGTCGGGATCCAGCACTTCGGCGAGCTCCCGCCACGCGCGCTCGACCTTCGCCACGTTGGCCATATCGGCCATCGAGCACCCGGCGTTCATGTCGGGGAGAATCACGGTCTGCTCGGGTTTGGAAAGAATATCGGCCACTTCCGCCATAAAATGCACGCCGCAGAACACGAGGTAATCGGCGCTGGTCTGTGAAGCGAGCTTCGACAGCTTGAGCGAGTCTCCGGTCAGATCGGCGTGCTTGTAGACGTCCGCGCGCTGGTAATGGTGGCCGAGGATCACCGCACGCTTGCCGAGCGCAGCCTTGGCGGCAAGGATGCGCTCGTCGCAGGCATCGTCTTGCAGCGGCTTGAAGCGGTCAAAAGCAATGGCAGCTACTTGCATCGCGTTTCCCATCTCCGTTGAAGGGCTAAAACATTACCACAGTATGACAATAAATCCAGCGGCGAATTCATTTGTTTTGAAATTCACAGGTTTTGAGCGGGGTTATTGCGACGCGACCGCTCCGATCCGCTGCGGCAGTTCGCGTATGGCATCAGCATTGCTCCACGAGAACACCTTGTCAGCGGCATGACGCCACGGCAGCCACTCATAGCGCAGATGTTCGCGCGGGGCGAGCGTCACCGGCATCGGGTACGGCACCCGTAGGCCGAACACATGCTCGGTATTGTGGGTAATACCTGGTGCATAACGGCCGCGCCAGCGCTGGTAGATCTCGAACTCATTCTGCTTGGCCCAATCGGCAAGCTCGCAACGGCTTGCGTCCAGTCCCGTTTCCTCGCTCACTTCGCGCTGCGCCGTCTGGACGAGGGTTTCGCCCTCATTCTGGCTGCCGGTCACCGATTGCCAGAATCCGGGACGGTCGGCGCGCTCGAGCAGCAGCACCTGCAGGTCCGGAGTATGAATTACTACCAGCACGGAGACTGGTATCTTGTATCGCTTTGCCACTGACGGCGAAAATTTTAAGTAATTTTTGATTCCGGCTGCCGCAAGCGGATATGCAATTCGCGCAACTGCTGCTCATCCACCGTGTTCGGTGCGCGTGTGAGTAAACATTGCGCGCGCTGCGTTTTCGGAAACGCAATTACATCGCGAATTGATTCTGCACCCGCCATCAGGGCGACGATGCGGTCAAGCCCGAATGCAATGCCGCCGTGAGGCGGCGCGCCATATTGCAGAGCTTGCAGCAGGAAGCCAAATTTGGCCTCCGCCTGCGCGGCATCAATGTTAAGCGCGCGAAACACTTTGGACTGCACATCCTGCCGGTGGATCCGCACTGAGCCGCCGCCGATTTCCCAGCCGTTTAGCACCATGTCGTGGGCTTTCGCGCGCGCGCTGCCCGGATCGGTGCCGAGCAGATCCTCGTGGCCGTCGGCGGGCGCTGTGAACGGATGATGCATCGCGTTCCAGCGCTTGGCATCGTCGTCCCACTCGAACATTGGGAATTCGAGCACCCACAACGGGCGCCAGCCGGCTGCGATGAATCCGCGCTGATGGCCGAGCTTGACGCGCAGCGCGCCGAGCGCGTCGTTGACGATCTTGGCGCGATCGGCGCCGAAAAAAATGAGGTCGCCGCCCACTGCGCCGGTTCGCCTGATAATTTCATCCGTTACTTCTGGCTTCAGATATTTAAGTATGGGGGAAGACAATCCCGGACCCGCTCCATCCTGCACTGACGTTTCGAGCTTGATATAGGCGAGACCTCTCGCGCCATAAATCTTGACGAAGTTCGTGTAATCATCGATTTCTTTGCGCGAAAGTGTTGTGCCGCCCGGCACGCACAGCGCCGCGACACGCCCGTCTATAAGCTGTGCCGCTTCGCGAAACACCTTGAACTCCACGTCCTTCATCACGTCCGTCAGTTCGGTCAATTTGAGCGCCACGCGCAGATCAGGCTTGTCAGACCCGTACTGCGCCATCGCCTCGTCGTAGGACATGCGCGCAAACGGGTGCGGCAGATCGACGTCAAGCACGCTCTTGAACACGCTCACGATCAGCTCTTCCATCAGCTCCATGATCTCGTTCTGAGTCATAAACGAGGTTTCGACATCGATCTGCGTAAATTCGGGCTGACGGTCGGCGCGCAAATCTTCGTCGCGAAAACATTTGACGATCTGGTAGTAGCGGTCAAAGCCGGCGATCATCAGCAATTGCTTGAATAGCTGCGGCGACTGCGGCAGCGCGAAGAATTCGCCCGGATGCACGCGGCTCGGCACCAGATAGTCGCGCGCGCCTTCAGGCGTCGAGCGCGTCAACACCGGCGTTTCGATGTCGATGAAGCCGTGCTGGTCGAGGAAGTTGCGCACTGCGAGCGCGGTTTTGTAGCGCAGCCTCAGGTTCTGTTGCATTGGCGGCCGTCGCAGGTCGAGAAAGCGGTACTCAAGCCGCACGTTTTCCGAAAGGGTGTCATCGTCCATCATGAATGGCGGCGTTAACGATGGATTCAGGATTTCAATCTCGCTCGCCAGCACCTCGATCTCACCGCTTACCAAAGCGGAATTCACGGTGCCCTGAGGACGCTCGCGCACTCTGCCGGTCACCCTCAGTACGAATTCGTTGCGCAGCGCTGCGGCGGTCTCGAACGTCGCTGGGTTGTCCGGATCGCAGACCACCTGCAGCAGCCCTTCGCGGTCGCGCAGGTCGATGAAAATCACTCCGCCGTGGTCGCGCCGGCGGTGTACCCAGCCGTAGACGGTAACGGTTTGCCTTAAATGCTTGCGGCTGACCAACCCGCAATATTCAGTACGCATGACGAAACCCGGACTGGATTGAATTGGAGTTAAGGAACAGCGCGAAGCCGCGTGGCCTCGCGCTACTGATTGACTGCCTGGCGCACCGCGTCAGTTTTCGGCGGCGCCCGGCCGTTCCGGCGCGCGTTGCTATCGGGTGAAACAACACCCATTGAGATGATGTATTTGAGCGCTGCATCGACGCTCATATCGAGCACGATGACGTCGGATTTGCGCAATATCAGAAAAAACCCAGACGTCGGATTTGGCGTCGTAGGCACGTAAACGCTCCAGTACTCGCCTTGCAGATGATTAGCGACGTCGCCGCCCGGCTGGCCGGTCAAAAATGCAATCGTCCATGAGCCTTCACGCGGATACTGCACCAGCAGCGCCTTGCGGAACGCGTGACCGCCCGAGCTGAACAAGGTATCGGAAACCTGTTTGACGCTGTTATAGATGGATTTGAAAACCGGAATTCGTCCGAGCACGTTCTCCCAGAACCGCAACAGGCGCTGGCCCAGCATGTTGGTGGCGACAAGTCCGGTTGCGAGCACCACGACGAGGGTCATCACGACACCCAGTCCCGGCACGTGCATGCCGAGCCAGCTCTCGGTCTGGAACTGCTCAGGAAGCAGCAGCAGAGTCTGGTCCATGATGCTCACCAACAAGTTCAGAACCCACAGCGTGATGCCGAGCGGGACCCAGATCAGAAGCCCCGTAACGAAATACTTTTTCAACCGCATGCTCATGCTGACAAACCTGTTCGTTTCAAAAATCCCGCGCGAGGCGCGACATCACATCTGCGCTAAAAGCAACTCAACTGCTCACCCGGCTGGCACCGGACGTCTTAGCCGGCGCGGGTTCATCGGATTTTTTGGCGGGTGCTTCCTGCGCGGGCTTGGTTTGCGGCGAGGACTTGTCGTCCGATTTCGCCGCGGACTGTTGTTCCGATTTGGCCGTGGGCTGTTCGTTCGGTTTGGCCGCGGACGGTTCGTCTGACTTCGCCGGGGGTGTATGTTCCGGTGCTTTTGGTTTCGTACCGTGTTTAAAATCGGTCGCGTACCAGCCGCTTCCTTTCAAATGAAAGCCGGCCGCGGTCACCATTTTGGCAAAGCTCGCTTTACCGCATTCGGGACACTCCGTCAGCGGCGCCGCGCTCATCTTCTGCAGGTATTCCTTCTGGAACCCGCAGGCGGCGCAGCGGTACTCGTAGATCGGCATAAATTGCCTCCAAATTCAGAGCCTTGGATTATAGCGGAAAAGACGCGCAGGCAGTGAAAGCGGGCGTGTTGCAACACAATATGCGAGCGTCAGCAGGCGGCCCAGCGCAGGACTCCTGGCGGTGGGCGCCGCTCGAATTAAAAATTATGCGAAGCGCGGGCCAGCCGGCCTGCTAGAACGGAATGTCGTCGTCCATATCCTCGAAGGACGCCCCGCCGCTCTTCTTGGCCGCGGGTTTGGCATTTCCGCCGCCGGATTCGACCGCCGCCGCCTTCGGCTCGCGCGCCATCGGCTCGGAGCCGCTGCCGCGGCTGCCCAAAAGCTGCATGCGATCGGCTACGATCTCGGTGGAATATTTCTCCTGCCCCTCCTTGTCCTGCCACTTGCGAGTTCGGATGCGGCCTTCGACATAGACGGGAGAGCCTTTCTTCAAGTATTCGCCGGCGATTTCCGCGAGTTTTCCGAAGAAAGCAATGCGGTGCCACTCGGTATGCTCCTGCTTCTCGCCGCCCTTATCCTTCCAGACCTCAGTGGTCGCAATGCGAATGTTGGCCACCGCATCTCCACTCGGCAAATACCTCGTTTCAGGATCCGCGCCGAGGTTGCCGATCAAGATCACTTTGTTCACTGACGCCATATAAACCTCCGTTCAACTCTTTTCTGCAATCAATCGTAACACGTGTTGCTCGTCAAAGCCGGTTGCATCAACTTTCACATACGCGGTGTGCTCGCCCGCGGACAGTCGCACTTCGCGCACACCGGGCTGTGCTTCGATGCGCTGCACCAGCACGCGTGCCTGTTCGCTGTCGAGCGCCTGAATCGTATAAGCCCGGGTTAGAACCAGGCCAGGAGCGCGCATGCCGAATGCAAACAGCAACCACGCCGCGAGCAGCATCGCATCGAATACGAACACTCCGCGCGCGCCGAATTCCTGATACAGGAAGCCGCCGCTCACCGCGCCGAGGAAAGTACCCAGGAACTGGATGCTGCTGTAGATGCCGAGCGCCGTGCCTTTGGCGCCGCGCGGCGCGAGCCTGGAGGTCAGAGACGGCAGCATCGCCTCGAGCACGTTGAAGGCGGTAA
>DASYSI010000139.1:0-4009 GCA_036003485.1 Burkholderiales bacterium
GCGAATCTCGATGCTAAGGACAGCAGAGGGCGTGCGCCGTTGCACATTGCTGCGCTCATGGGGTTTAAATTTCAAGTCGAAATGTTGCTTGCCGGTGGGGCCAATATTGAAGCGCGGGATGATCAGGAGGCAACGCCATTGATTCTTGCGCTCTCAGCTGGCGCAGTCGAGTCCGCGAAGGCTCTGCTCGCCGCGGGTGCGCAAGTCAATGTCCACCGCAGGGATGGCCATACGCCGCTTCACTTTGCTCAGTCGGAAGGGAAAATCGCGGACTTGCTGATTGCCGAAGGCGCTGACGTTAATGCAAAAACGAACTACGGGAACACGCCTCTGATGACCGCGCTTAGCGTATTCAATGTACTGTCCAGGCGGCCCGAGATGGCGGGAAAGTTCATAACCAAGAACACTGCCATCGAAGCAAAGGGCGCAGACGGACGCATAATGGCTGCGGCAGCCCTGCACCGACAGCTCGAGTTCGTGCGTTTGCTAATTGACAAAGGCGCAGACGTCAATGCAAAAAACAACGATGGAACTACGCCGTTGTTAATGGCGGCAAATTACGGCAATGCCAAAGTGGCAGAACTGTTGATAGACAAAGGCGCGGACGTGGGCGCACGCAACAATGCCGGAGAAACTCCCCTACTCGTGGCGGCATACCTCGGCCACTCCGATGTGGTGGCACTGCTGATAACAAAAGGCGCGGATATCAAAGCCACCAACGACCACAAGATGACAGCTTTGATGACTGCCGAGGCCCGAGGAAATGTCGAGGCAGTGCGCTTGCTCAGCGCCGCTACCGCTTTGCAAAAGCGCCGTTGATCGCGTGAGGGCACATGGTCGAGAAGACTTCGTGGCCACTCAATTCGCGGTCAATGAGTGACGAGGCGTCAGCCGATTATGTCAATCGGGAAACTTGAAATGCTAGCATGATCAATTCGCGTCGCGGTTACACGTGGGTGCTGTACGCGCTGCTGCCCCAGACCTTGCTGCACTTGTTGTGGCGCGCACTGCGCCAGCGTTCGTATCTTGAACACCTTCCTGAGCGCTTCGGAAACTATTCAATCGCGACACGGCAGCCTCTGATCTGGGTGCATGCGGTGTCCGTCGGTGAAACGCGCGCCGCCGAGCCGCTGATCGATGCGCTGCAGCGCAAGTATCCGCAGCATCGCATCCTGCTCACGCATATGACTCCGACCGGTCGCGAAACCGGCGAGTCGCTGTTCGGCGACCGGGTGCTGCGCTGCTATCTGCCGTACGATTTTCCGTTCGCGGTCGCGCGTTTCCTCGAGTATTTCAAGCCTGCGTGTGGAATATTGCTCGAAACCGAAATCTGGCCCAATTTGATCCACGCGAGTCGTGCGCGCGGCATGCCGATCTACCTCGTCAATGCGAGGCTGTCGGAGAAATCCTTTCGCAGGTATCGGCGTTTCGGCGCGCTTGCCGCCGCATGCTTGGGTGAGCTGACCGGCATCGCGGCACAGGGGCAGCGCGATGCCGAGCGTCTCAAGGCGTTGGGCGCGGCGGCAGTACATACCACGGGAAATCTCAAATTCGACATCGTTCCGGATCCGGCGTTGCTCGCCAGAGGCATCGCGTGGCGGGACGCATACGGCCGATCACGTCCGGTCCTGCTCGCCGCGAGCACACGCGAAGGCGAGGAGGCGCTGCTGCTGCAAGCGCTGCGCAATGTCGATGTTCCGCAACTGCTCACCGTGATCGTGCCGCGTCATCCGCAGCGTTTCGACGACGTCGCGGCGCTTATGGCGCGTGAGGGTGTGCCATACCAGCGCCGCAGCGCCGATCAGCCGATCGCGGCCGCAACGCGCGTGGTGCTGGGCGACAGCATGGGCGAAATGTTTGCATATTATGCCGCGTGCGACGTCGCGATTATCGGCGGCACCCTGCTGCCATTCGGCGCGCAGAATCTGATCGAAGCGAGCGCGGTTGGCAAACCGGTTATTATCGGTCCACACACGTATAACTTCGCCGATGCGGCACAGTTGGCGATTGACGCCGGTGCGGCGCTACAGGTTGAGGATGCACGCGGCGCGTTCGCCGCTGCGCGCGAGATCTTGCAGGACCCGGCGCGCGCACAACGCATCGCGCACGCCGGTCTCGAGTTCGTGCGCAAACATCAAGGTGCAACCGCACGGGTGGTCGAGTTAATCAAGGTTCGGGCCAGTTAGAGCGGCGGATAGCGCTGGCAATCAACTCATCCTACGGTCTGTCAATCTTTGCCGCGTGGGCAGCGCAACGTGATCACGCATGCGCGAGGCTTCTTTGAGGCTACCTTATAATGCACCGTGCATCTGCAAAGGAGCGGTCGCGCATGCAGAAAATCACGAGCCAAAAAAACGAGTTTTGGTTACCGGGAGCGCCGGTTTTCTGGGAGCTCATTTATGCGGTCTGCGCGACCTTATTGAAGATGCGCTTGCGCCAATAACGCATCGTCAAACGCGCAAGGTCGTGTTCCCGCGTTTCAAGCGTTTTCTGGTCTTTTTCCAGCGCGCCCCGTCTGAGTGCACCAATATCCTCAGCTTGAATGATAGGCAAACCATCGTGCAGAAACGCGCCCCACGGCGTGCGCTGGACAATGGGAACGACTCCAAGATACAGGGCCTCCCAGGTTCTGTGGCAATCGATGCCGTTGCCGGGCGGCGAGATGCACCAGCGGCACTGGGCCATGTCACCGAGATAGTCGCGAAACGATCTGACCGGCGCCTGCCAGGTGAGGGTCGATGCGGCGAGCCTTTTCATAAGCGGTGCGCGGACCGCTGGATTGGTGCTGATGTCGAAATTACAGTAGACAATATCTCGACGCGCTGCCGGAGCCGACTTTGCGACGGCGATCAGATCATCGATCCGCCCATGAGGCCACTGGGCGTTCGCGATGCCTATCGGCAATGGGGTGAGCTTGGGATGATTCACCATGGCGTTTTGAGCGTACCAATGTTCAAGTCGTTGATCGTCGAGGGCTGACATGAAGCGGTCATCGACGCGGTCATCGCTATTGTGACTTATCAGGACAAAACGATGATTCAGATGAGGCAAGACCCGGTCAATGAATGACGGGAGAAGATGCGAGTAGACGAAGATGCTGCGCCGATCGCGCAGAAGCGCAATCGATGCTGCATCAGGTTTGAGCTCCGTATGCGTACCGGGGAACAACGCAATATCGCGGACGCCGGATTGACGCAGTGACCGATGAAAGGCGAGAATCGACGCGGTCAATACGGTCACCTCGGCGATGGCCTGAAGACGCTCACCGCTGATTACATCTTCATGAGCCCATTTCACGACGACGGATTCCTGTCCTACAGATCGATTTTTCGAATTTGATGCAATCGCCACACGCCATACTATTTGTACATCTGGGGCCCCAACTTCCCCATTGGCTTTCCGGCTCGCTTTATCAGGCACGCATATTCAATGACTGCCCAATTTTCGTGGCCGCTGAGGCGCGCGCGCTGGCTCACGCTGCAATTTCTTCGTCGCTCAACGTTACTCAAATTGCGTTGGAGGATGCAGGCATTTCGGAAAACCGCAGCATCTTTCGCGAAATATCTCCGTTTGACCGGGCATTTCGCAGCGGTTTCTGGACATTTACGACCGAGAGATTTTTTGTGATCGAGTCCGTGATTTCACAACTCTCACTGCACAATGTTATTTATCTGGAAAATGATGTCCTTCTTTATTGTGATTTGAATGTTCTCGTTCCGAAACTGTCAGCGCTTTATCCCGCAATCGCCGCAACGTTCGACAATGACGTTCGTTGCGTGCCCGGCATAATGTATATTCGCGGTGAACGAGCCATGACGCAACTAAGCAATTCCATTCTGGAAGAGCTGCAAGCGTCTATGCTCGCAGAACATAGTACCAAGGTCAACGATATGGCGCTACTGGGTGCGTTACGTTCTCGCGGCTCAGACACTGTCGATCATCTTCCAATTGTTCCGCCCGATTATCCTGCCAGACTGCGGAGTCCGGCCGGACATGTCCCGTCCGATCC
>DASYSI010000140.1:0-1703 GCA_036003485.1 Burkholderiales bacterium
GCGGCGGAGATGATCTCGCCGAACATCCCGGCCCAGGGATCCATCGATTCGTACTGATCGCGGATCTCGCCGCCCAGACCGCGCGTCGTGATGCTGCGCAGGTACCTGCGGTCGCGGTCGAGTACCCCCAACGCAAGATACTTGCAATTGATGATGCTCTGCGCACTGCGGCAGAACAGGGTGAGCATCGCTTGCGGATCCCTCTCGGAAGTCAACGCGACGTTCAGTTGCAGCAGCGCCTCCAGGCGGAGGCTGAAGGGATAGAGCGCGTTGATGCCCGCACGAGCGATCGCACCCTGTGCGTTCTGTTGCGAATCGGCCTGCTCGATCGCGTCGTCGAGCGTCTCGCGCAACGAGCGCTGCAGTTCGGTCAGGCTGCGCAGGTAGCCAGGCCGCGCTGCGTCCAGAAATTCCGGCGTTTGCGCGGCGACCTCGGCGGAGAGCGTCGCAGGCGGTTCGATCTTCAGCTCGGCAGCGACTGCATCGAGGACGGCCTGCGGTTCCACCGGCTTGACCAACACAGTGGAGACTCCGCATTGCTCCGCTACCGAGTTGGCTTCGCCCACGCCGTAGGTTGCGGTATAGAAGATGATCGGTGTTTTCGCCACGGTCGCGTCGGCTCGTACCCGGCCGGCAAATTCGACGCCGCTCATTGTCGGCATCATCAAATCGGTGATCACCAGATCCGGACGCTGTGCGCGCACGATCGCCAGCGCCTCGGCGCCGTCCGACGCCTGCAGCACGCCGTGTCCGACGTAGCCGAGCAGCGTGGCGAGGAAATCTCGGTTGACCGTGCGGTCGTCAACAACCAGGATCGTCGCCATTGGCGTCTCCATGGGCCGGACGAATAGCGGGCTCGCCGGCCAGCCTCTGCAGCAAATTCGCGGGCATCAGCAACCACCATACTGCAGGCGGCGCGACACGGAATTCCCAACCGCTTGCTCGATCGTCAAAAAGCATGGTCGGCACCCCGGTTGCCTGCGTGGGCTGCCAGGCAGGAAGCAATCTCGTCGATAAGCGCCTGGGGTTCTATGGGTCGCAGCAGAAATCGGCTGACTCCCAGGCGCAGCGCAGTTTCCCGGCATTCCTCGCCCCAGACCGAAGAGCTGATAAAGACAAACGGCACTTTGGCAAGAAGCGGATCGGCTTTGATCAGCCGAACGAGATTGAACCCATCTTCACCGGGCATATGCAGGTCCGAAAGGATCAAATCGGGCAGGCCGATCGCGAGTTGCTCCAGGCCCGCGCGTACGCTGTTTGCGAGGCGTACTTCGTATCCGATCGGCGACAGCGTGTGGTATATCAATTCGCGGTTGGTCGGTGAATCGTCCACCACCAGCAGGGTTGCCTTGTGCGCAGCGCGCACCGCGGGCGCCGCCGTGGCTTGGGCAGCCTGAGCATGCGGCAGGGAGCCGCGCTGTTCGGCGCGCAGAAAAGCATCCACCTGCATGACGAATTCTTCCGGGTCGATCGGCTTGGAAATGTAACCGTTGAATCCTGCGGACAGTCCTTTCTCGCGGTCGCCTTCCATGGCAAGTGCCGTTACGGCAACGATCGGTATCGAAAGCCTTGCCTGCGAACCGGCCCTTATGCTGCGCACGACCGCATAGCCATCCATTCCCGGAAGCAAAAGGTCGCAAAGGATCAGATCAGGCCATTCGCGCAGCGCCGTCTCGATGCCGGCTTCGCCATTTTCCGCGGTC
>DASYSI010000141.1:0-3154 GCA_036003485.1 Burkholderiales bacterium
CAACTTTGGTCATAGTGGTGGACTTGCCGGGTGAAACCGTATTTTTGCTATAGATCAAACAATCTCCCCGCACAAGCGCTAGAATGGTGCATTGCACAATCCAGGCCAACGCCGCGATCGGCATTAAATTCATGCTTGAAGGAAAGGCACCATGAACGACACGACCATGCCCAGCACCTTCATCGAGAACCGCACCTATGACGAAATCCAGGTCGGTGACGTTTCCACTCTGGTGCGCACGCTGCGCCCGGAAGATATCCAGCTCTTCGCGATCATGTCGGGCGACGTCAATCCGGCGCACGTCGATCCGGAATACGCAGGCTCGAGCATGTTTCATGAGGTGATCGCGCACGGCATGTGGGGCGCGGCGCTGATCTCGACGGTGCTCGGCACCGAATTCCCCGGGCCGGGGACGATCTACATCGACCAGACGCTGCGCTTCTCGCGCCCGGTCAAGGTCGGCGACACGATCACGGTGACGATCACCTGCGCGAAAAAGTTCGATCACAACAAGCACATGGTGTTCGACTGCGTGTGCACGAACCAGGACAAGCTGAAAGTCATCAGCGGGCAGGCGGAGGTGCTCGCGCCGGTCGAGAAGATCAAGCGCCCACGCGTGGCAATGCCCGAGCTGACGATCTCCGACCGCGGGGAGCGTTACCGGCGGTTGCTCGCGAAGGCCAAGGGCATCGCGCCCAAGTTGACCGCGTTCGCGCATCCGTGCGACCTCGAGTCGCTGCGCATGGCGGTCGGCGCGCGCGACATCGGCGCCATGCTGCCGGTCTTGATCGGGCCCGAGGCGCGCATGCGTGCGCTCGCCGAGCAGCACGGCCTCGATCTGCGCGAGTGCAGTTTCGTCGATGTACCGCACAGCCATGCGGCGGCCCAGCGCGCGGTGGCGCTCGCGGTCAGGCGCGAGGTCGAGATCCTCGTGCAAGGCAGCCAGCGCACCGACGAATTCATGCACGCGGTGATCGCGCCGGGCGGGCTGCGCACCGCGCGACGCATCAGTCACGTGCTCTACATCGAAGTGCAGAACTATCCGCGCCCGCTCTTCATCACCGATACGCTCGTCAACATCGAGCCTTCGCTCGAAGACAAAGTGGACATCGTGCAGAATGCGATCGACTTCGCGCAAATGATGGGCGTGCCCGAGCCGAAAGTCGCTCTGCTCGCCGCAATCGAGACGGTGACTCCGAAGATGCGCGCGACGACTGATGCGGCGTTATTGTGCAAAATGGCCGAGCGCGGGCAGATCACCGGCGGGATCGTCGACGGCCCGCTCGCGCTCGACAACGCCGTGTCTGTCGTTTCGGCGCGCGCGCACGGCCTGCGCTCGGCGGTAGCCGGTCAGGCCGACTTGCTCGTCGCCCCCGACCTTGAGTCAGCCAACATGCTTGCCAAGCAGCTCGAACATCTGTCCGATGCAGTTTCCGGCGGCGTTGCGATGGGCGCGCGCGTGCCGATCGTGCTGATGAACCGCAGCGACTCGCAGGAAAGCCGCGTCGCATCGTGCGCGTTGGCGCAGTTCGTCGCACACCAGCAGGCGCGGCCGTAACCCGAGCGCGGCCGTTCGAGAACATCGCTCCTGATCATGGCCGGGACAAGGTGATCGAGTGAAGCGCATGCCCGATATCGCGATGCCGGATTGCGTCACCGCGTTGGAGCGGGCACGACGAGTCGCTCAACGCGACGGGTGTTCCTTGATCTGCGCTCGGCGAATGACTACCGGCCCCGCGAAATGATGCGCTTCAACGTATCGTTGAGCCGCGTTTGCCAGCCGCGGCCGCTGTGGCGGAAGTGCGCCAGTACTTTGCGATCCAGCCTCAGAGTGACTTGTTCCTTCGTTGGCGCCTTCTGTGGTCCGCGTTGTCCCGGGCGGCGCACGGTCGCGCCGCGCCAGAATGCCGTCACAGCCTTCGGATCATTCGGATCATACAGATCGGTCTTCGGATCAAACCCGACTGGCGCGTCGGCGCGCACTTCAGCTTTTACGCGTGCCCAATCAGTGCGACTGCGTTTTGATGGCTTTTTCATAGATTCTCCGTTCGGTACGCGAGGCTCGCCGCAACGAGATCGCGCGGACCGAGTTCCCGCGCTCGACGTATATAAAAGCCAACAGCACGTCCTCGATCGTCACGAGATCGAGCTTTCGGTTCTCGCCCTTGCGTGGGGATTCGAAAGTCAATTTCAATGGATTGTTATACACGCGATTAGCATCCTCAAAGTCGAGACCGTGCTTGGCGAGGTTGGCGGCGCGCTTACGCTCGTCCCAGGCGATCATGCGCTTATTGTAGCTACGATCAACTCCGAACGCAAATTGCGGGCATCCTGAAACTCAACGGCCGAACGCGACCGTATCCTTGGGAGAAAACGTATGTCCGATGTGGTCGTATTCAGGGAGGGCGGCTACCGCTATATTAAAGCGGTGTTTCAATACTCAAGCGGCGTCGCGGCCGAACCCGGATTCGAGATCGAGCGCGTGCGCTTGCGCAAGCCGCTGGTGCTCGCCGAGGGCTTCGTCGCGGTCGAGACTTACCTGAAAGCGCTCGGCCGCCCGAGCACCGCCTTCGCCGCCTGCGAGCTGCGCTCAGCAGCTCCGTTCACTATGCAGGGCTTCCACGACTTCAACCGCGAGTACGTCAAGACCCTCGCGCGTTGGGGCATCTACAAAGATGAGATCAACCCGGTGGCGCGCACCAACGTCTGCCCCGAGCATGACAGGCCCACTCAACCGTCGCTATATGCTTTCTCGTACACGGTGCCCGCGCCAAACTCGAAGCGTAGTACTTTCATCATCGCGGGCGGCGGCGAAATGCGCGGCGGCACGGGAGGCCTTTCCGAGACTATCGTGCGCTACGGCGAAGCCTCGCCCGACGCCATGCAGGACAAGGTGCGTTATGTCGTTGCGGAGATGGAGCGGCGCCTAACCGCGCTCGGCTTTTCCTGGAAAGATGCAGTGAGCACACAGGCATATTCCGTGCAGGACATCGGTGCCTTCGTTGGGACGGAGATCGCGGCTCGCGGTGCGGCAGCGGGTGGATTGTCGTGGCATTTTGCGCGTCCGCCATTAATCGGTCTCGAGTACGAGATGGACGTGCGTGGGGCAGCGCGCGAATTGGTGATCTAGGCCTTGCAACATCGATAATATCTA
>DASYSI010000142.1:0-5408 GCA_036003485.1 Burkholderiales bacterium
GCAACATTGTGGCCTGCTGGCTCGGGGGCGATGCGGTGGTGCAGGCGCGGAATATTTGTGCCGAAGCCGGGATTCCAACGTACAACACACCGGAGGAAGCGGTGCGCGGTTTTATGCAAATCGTGCAGTACCGCCGCAACCAGAATCTGCTGATGCAAGTACCGCCGTCGCTGCCAGCCGATTTCACTCCGGATCGTGCCAAGGCACAGACGGTCATCAGGGACGCGCTCGCCGGCGGCAGACGCGTGCTGTCTGAGCCGGAGGCAAAGACGATGCTCGCGGCGTATGGCATCCCGGTCGTCGAAACGCGCATCGCCCATACCATCGAAGAAGCGGTACAAGCCGCGCAGCAGATCGGATTTCCGGCCGCGGTCAAGATTCTATCTTCGGATATTACGCATAAGACCGACGTCGGCGGCGTCGTGCTCGACCTCGAAACGCCGGATGCTGTGCGTGCGGCAGCCACGGCCATGCGCAAGCGCTTACAGGAACTGCGGCCTGACGCCAGGGTGCAGGGATTCTCGGTTCAGGCGATGGCGCGCCGGCCGCAGGCGCACGAATTGATCGTCGGTGTCACGACCGACCCGGTGTTTGGCCCGGTTATCCTGTTTGGGCAGGGCGGAATTGCGGTCGAAGTCACCGCGGATCATGCGATTGCTTTGCCACCGCTCAACATGGTGCTGGCACGTGAACTGATTTCGCGTACGCGCGTCGCAAAGCTCCTCGCGGGTTATCGCGATCGTCCGCCGGCTGACATCGATGCGATTTGTCGCACCCTTATTCAGGTGTCGCACCTGGTTACCGACATTGCAGAAATCTCCGAGCTCGATATCAATCCGCTGCTCGCCGATAGCAACGGCGTCATTGCACTCGATGCGCGCGCGCACGTTACGCTGCCTGGCGCGGCAATTGCGGGCGTGGATCGCCTGGCGATTCGTCCTTATCCCGAAGAGCTGGAAGAGTGGATCACGTGGCAGGGCAAGCCGCTGTGGCTACGGCCGATCAAACCGGAAGACGGCGCAGCGCATGTCGCGTTTTTCAACGCCCTCGATCCTGAAGACGTGCGCTATCGCATGTTCATCCGCATGCGCGAATTGCAGCCGTCGCAGCTCGCGCGCTTCACGCAGATTGACTACGACCGCGAGATGGCGTTTATCGCCACGCGGTCACGGCAAGACCACGGATTTGAAACGTTGGGCGTGGCGCGCGCCGTTGCCGATCCTGACAATATCACCGCGGAATTTGCGGTCATTGTGCGCTCCGACCTCAAAGGTCAGGGTTTAGGGCCCATTTTAATGAAGAAGCTGATCGACTATTGTCGCAGCCGCGGTATGCAGCAAATCGTAGGCGAAGCGTTGGGCAATAACCAACGCATCCTCAAGCTCGCGAGTCGCTTGGGCTTCGATATCCGTTTTTCGCCCGAGGCCGGAACCACGTTCATGCGGCTCGATCTCAGGGCTGATCAGCGTGCTAGAGTGGCCGCAATTCAGTGAATCGCCGATCGGCGTTTGCTATTGCTCGCCGCGGATATTGGCCTCTTTGATGACGCGTGCCCATTTGTCCGCGTCCGCGCGCGCGAACTTCGCGAACGCGGCCGGCGTGCTGTTGGCCGCATCGAGCCCCACCTGCGCAAGCTTGGTCTTTGTTTCGGGCGCGTTCATGACCTTGACGACTTCGGCGTTCAGGCGCTCGACGATATCGGGCTTCACACCTGCCGGCGCAAACAGACCGTACCAGGTAATGACGACCAGTCCCGGCATGCCTGCTTCGGCAGTCGTCGGCACTTGCGGCAGCGTGGGCGCGCGCTCGGGTGACAGCACGGCGAGCGCCCGTATGCGGCCGGAATTAATGTACGGAATGGTGGCGGGTACGGTCGATGTCACCAGGTCCACTTCGCCGCCCAGCATCGCCGTCAGTGCAATGGCAGCGCCTTTATAGGGCACGTGCACAAGATTGATTTTGGCGAGCGACTTGAAAAGTTCCGTCCCCAGTTGGCTGCCCGTGCCGAGTCCGCCGGAGCCGAAGTTGAGCTTTCCCGGATGCGCTTTTGCGAGCTGTACCAATTCGTTGAGGGTCTTCGCCGGCACCGACGGATGAACGACGATCACGTTGGGCACCGTTGCCACCAGCGCTACCGGCGCGAAGTCGCGGAACGCGTCGTAGCCCAGCTTCGGGAAAAGGCTGGGACTGATGACGATGGTCGCGCTCGTCAGCAGCAGCGTATAGCCGTCAGCGGGCGCTTTGGCGACGAGCTCGGCAGCGAGATTGCCGCCTGCACCCGCCCTGAAATCAGGGACGACTGATTGACCCAGCGAATCGCGCAGCTTTTCCGAGATGACGAGCGCCAGCGTGTACGGGGCGCCTGACTGAAACGCTACCACGAGCCGAATGTTCTTCTCGGGGTACTTCTGCGCCACTACCGGCGACGCGAGCAAAACGAACAGGGCAGGGCAGAGCAGCGCTGCTGCGGCTCTCATGCGATTTCCCTAATGCAAGACCTCGTGTTTGCAGTGCGGGTGGTGAGCGTGCGTTCGTGGAGGGCGAAAGCTGTGTGTTGGCGCGGCCCCCTCGATCTTGAGCAGTAATTTTTCCGCTTCCTGGGGAGAGAAGAAGTCCGGGTAAAGAGACCGGCTGGACGCCTTTTGTCCTCCGCCGTAGATCGAAATCTGTTCTGCCGCAAAGCCCAGGCTCAGGTGCAGCAAAACAGCTGGCGCATTCACTCTTGGACAGGTCTTTTCTTCGCCAGCCCGCGAGAATCCAAGCATGCGCCGGTAGAAGATCGCATGCCTCGGATTCACCTCCACAAAGAGGTCTGTCGCGCGATGGACGCGGTGCGCGTAGATGTAAGCGAGATGGAACAGGGGCGGGAGCACCTTTTCGGCATTCAAGTCCGGAGCGACGGCGAGCTTGGTGAACTCGCATACGCGCGCGCCTGCCTGCCGGTATTGCGCGATCTCTTCCTTGTAAAGGCGTTCCGCCTGCAGACTGGCCGGCGAATCCAATCCGACGCTGATGGTTCCGACCGTGCGCTCGTCGCTGACTGCTTCGAGTGTGATCTGGTGGTGAGGCGCCGGCGAAGTCGCGGCAGGCGAGTCAGACTTGTAGCCACGCCAGGCGTACATGCGGTCCAACAGTTCGCCGACCGGGACGTAATTTTCGGCCAGTCGGATCCGATAACTCGGCGCTTCGACCAGGACCTGTGCTTCAGCGTCATCCGCTACCTCAGCCTCTGATAGACGGTCCATGACCCCCCCGAAGAAAAAAGTAAGTTGAGTTTGGATCAGCAGCGCAGCCGTCGCAATCAGAAAATTCCTTAGGCGGCCGCGAGCGGCTTTTGACTATGGTGGTTAAGTAGCTGAGCGCGATCATTCCGAGAACTGGACCCTCCCGAGTCTTGCGGGTGAATTCCGCAGCATGATACCCGCATACGTCGCGCGCTGGAATACTATTGTCAAGGTCACCAGCATTAAAGTCGATTCGCACCCTAAGGCGCGCGCCGTTTCAGTGGACGTTCAGTCCGGCCGCTTGGGTCACCTTCGCGTACTTTTCGATCTCGCGCGCGACGTGCGCGTCGAGTTCCTTCGGTGTGGTGCCGAGCGGCACCAACCCTTCGTTGCTGAGTCGCTTGCGCAGCTCCGGATGTTTCGCGCTCTCCACAATCTCGCGATAAAGCCGATTTAATATGTCAGAGGGCATCTTTGCCGGGCCGAGCAGCGCCTGCCAGCTCGAGCTTTCGTATCCGGGTACCCCGGATTCGGCGACGGTCGGGATGTCGGGCAGCGCCGGCGAGCGGTCGCGTGAGGTGACGGCAATTGCCCGCAACCTGCCGCCGCGAACCAGCGGCAGCGAGCTCGCCATGCTGCCGAAGCTGAAGTCGGCTTCGCCGCTGATGACTGCGGTCATCGCCGCCGGGGCGCCCTTGTACGGCACGTGCAGCATCTCGATTCCGGCCATCAGCCTGAAAAGCTCGCCGGTCAGATGCGTTGCACCCGCGGTACCGGACGAGGCGTAATTAAGCTTGCCCGGTTGGGCGCGCGCGGCGGCGATGATATCTCCCACGGTGCGCGCCGGATGGCTTTGGCTCACGACCAGGATGTTGTAACCGGCGGCGAGCAGCGAGATCGGTGTCATGTCGCGGCGAGTGTCGTACGGCAGCCTGGCGACGAAGCTGGGATTGATGGCATGAGAAGTCGGCGCCAGCAGCAGCGTATAGCCGTCAGGTTGGGCGCGCACCACGAGCTCGGTTCCAATAACGCCTGCGCCTCCGGGCCGGTTATCGATAACGATCTGTTGCGCGAGCTGTTCGGTGAGCCGTTGCGCATACGCGCGCGCAACCAGATCGGCGCTGCCGCCGGCGGTCTGCGCGACGATCAACCGGATCGGCTTCGAGGGATAAGGCTGCGCGAACACGCCGCCGGCTGCGAGCGCGCCCGCGATTAAAGCAACCCGAATACGAGACGACGGTTTCATGTTAATGGGTAGTGAGCTTTTGATAATTTCATCCATTGCCGCATAGCATGTCTGGAAATGGCGCTGCTGGCTAGCCTGCTAGTGTATGCCCCCAACCCGTTCTGATAAGCTAATTCGATCACCCTGCAGGAACACATCAATGCACACAGACGACATCGCGGCTTACACGCACGAACATATTTTTGATCTTGGCAATCCGGCGGCTGAACGCGGGACTCGGACTGTGATGTGGGTCACCGCCGCGATGATGATTGTCGAGATCGCGGGAGGCTGGTGGCTTAACAGCATGGCGCTATTGGCCGACGGCTGGCACATGAGCTCGCATGCGATTGCCATCGGCTTAAGCGCATTTGCATATGCCGCAGCGCGGCGGTACAAGAACGATCGGCGCTTCGCCTTCGGAACGTGGAAAATCGAAGTGCTCGCCGGATTTGCCAGTGCGATTTTTTTGTTGGGAATTGCGGCGCTGATGGTAGTGGCCTCGGTGGAGCGGATCTTCGTCCCGCAGCCGATTCATTACCTTCAAGCGATTCCGATCGCTGTCTTCGGCTTGATCGTCAACGTGGCCTGCGCCTTCATCCTCGGTACTGCTCACCACCACGGTCCTGACGTCGGCAACCATCATCACGATGGAAATGGTAGGCACGCTCATGACTTGAATCTCAGGTCGGCCTATGTTCACGTCGTGGCCGACGCTGCCACGTCAGTGCTTGCGATTACTGCCCTGACGGGCGGCTTGTTCCTTGGATGGTCGTGGCTTGATCCGATAATGGGAATCGTCGGAGCAGCAGTGGTCGCCGTTTGGGCGTGGGGTCTAATCACCCAGACGAGCAAAGTTCTCCTCGATAGTGAAATGGACCATCCCGTCGTAGAAGAGATTCGCGAGGCCCTGGAATCGCCGCGCGTTGAGGACGGCTCGCGAGTGACCGATCTTCACG
>DASYSI010000143.1:0-4327 GCA_036003485.1 Burkholderiales bacterium
TGAGCTTGCCCGCATTGATCACCTTGGCGTTGCCCGAGACCGGCGCGGCAAGAAATTTTACGCCCTTGGCACTAAGCTTTGCGCGGATCTCGGCGGACTCCTCGAGGGAAATCGAGGTGCTGTCGACGACGATCTTCGGCGCCTTACCGTGCGCCAGTACGCCGCCCGGCCCGAACAGCACTTCCTTCACGTCTTTGCCCGTCGATACCATCGTAAAAACGATGTCGCATGCGGCGAGATCGGTCAGCGCGCCGGCGACCTTGGCGCCGTGCCGCTTGAGCGGCTCGGCTTTGGACTGGGTGCGGTTCCAAACCGCGATGTCGCATCCCGCTTTGGCGAGTCGCTCCGCCATCGCATAACCCATGCGGCCGATTCCGATCCAGCCCAGTCTGTGTTGTTTCAGGTTTGCCATCATTACCCTTTCGTAAAACACTCAGGCATTCAGCGCCTGCACCCAGTCGCGGGTCTCGAGTATCGTCTTGACCTCGCGCAAAAACGCCGCGGAGTAAGCGCCATCGACCGCGCGATGATCGAAAGTCTGCGCGAGCACGCCGACCGGGCGAATCGCGATACTGTCGCCTTGCGGGCCTTCGATCACCACCGGTTTCTTGCGCACGCCGTCGGTGGAGAGAATCGCGACCTGCGGGCAATTGATGATAGGCGCTGTGATCAGTGTGCCAAAGACGCCCGAGTTCGACAGTGTGTAGGTGCCCTCGGTCATCTCGTCGGGCTTCAGGCGGTTGTTGCGCGCGCGTTGCGCGAGGTCGTTGATCTCGCGCGCGAGTTGCGCCAGCGATTTGTTCGGAACGTCCTTCACAACCGGGACTACCAATCCGTCGAAATTCAGATCGACTGCGATACCGAGGTTGATGCGCGGGTGCAGCACCATATCGTCGCCGTCGAGGCTCGCGTTGAGCAGCGGGAACTTGGCAAGCCCGACTGACACCGCGCGCGCAATAAATGGCAGATAAGTCAGCGTAAAGCCCTCGCGCGTTTTCCATGCGCCCCCCGCTGCCTGGCGCGCATGCTCCACGTTGAGAAAATCCACTTCCACCGCCTGCAGTACGTGGGGCACGGTGGTCCACGCTTTGACCAGGTGTCCACCGCTGCGCTTGCGTATGCTGTTAAGGGGTTTGCGTGTGGTTCCGGCGGTCGGGATGGAACTCGCGGCCGGGGACATGGCCGGCTCAGCGGAGCGCGCCACTTCCGGCGTCGCCGGCGCTGAAATTGGCGCCGCCCGCTGCCCGATGAAACCGAGTACGTCCTCGCGCGTAATGCGCCCATCGCGTCCGCTGCCTTTGATATCGGCCGGGTTCAGCCGGTGCTCGGCTATCAACCGGCGCACCACCGGCGACAAGCGCTCGCCTGCGGCTGCGGGAGCAAAATTCTGCGCGCGCGCTACCGGTTGAGTCGCTGCCGCCGCCGCGACGGTCGCGCTCGGCGCACCGGCGCGCGCCTTGGGGGCGCCGTTTTCATGAATGACCGCAAGCCGCGCGCCCACTTTCGCCGTCACGCCTTCCGCGACGAGGATTTCAGCAACGACCCCGTTTGCCGGCGCTGGAATCTCGGTACTGACTTTGTCGGTTTCGACGTCGAACAAAGTCTCATCGGCCTTCACCGTATCGCCGACTTTCTTGTACCACTTGGTAACGACGCCCTCGGCAACGGTTTCGCCGAGCTGCGGCATGATCACATCCATCGAGTGTCCTGAATCGTTAGTTCGTTGATAAAGTCGTAACCGCGCTTTAGTGTTTCGCCTCGTAAACGACTTTGCCGCCGACCATCGTCAGCAGCGGCTTCAAATCCTTGATCTCGTCCGCGGGCACTGTCAGATAATCGCGGTCGAGCACCAGCAGATCGGCGTACTTTCCAGCCTGGAGCGAGCCCAGATTTCCCTCCTGAAACAGGAAATACGCATTGGAACGCGTGTGCGCAATCAGCGCCTCTTCGCGCGTGATCGTCTGCCTGACAACCTTTTTGCCGCCGATCATTTTTCCTGTGACCGCCCACCCTAGCGTATAGAAAGGGTTCGACGGCGTGACCGCGGTTGCGTCAGATCCCAGCCCCCAGTGGATTCCACTATCCTGCACCATCCTGAGCGGCGGCATATCGTAAGCTTTGTCGCCGAATACGTTGTGGAAGAGCACGCCCTGTATCGTCGGCCTGCTGTGCAACTCGACGGATATGCCGAGCCGGCGCAACCGGTCCAGATCCTGCGGCTCGAGTTGATCGACGTGCGAGAAAGTCCATCTAAAGCCTTTGATCGGCGTGTTCTTGTTGATATTTTCCATCTCAGAGAGGAAGGCTTCGATCGAGCCCCGCAGCTGCGCGTGCACGTTAAGGTGCATGTGTTTATCGGCAACCGCCTGCGCGACACGGCGCCATTGCGCCATGGCCTCGACGGACGGTTTGGTCTGTGCGACCAACGTGCTGTCGTGCAGGGGAAAATAAACCGTTTCGCCATAACCCGTGTGATCGAACCAGTCATCGCCCTGGAACGGTTTCATTTCCCTGATCTTCGCGATCACCGGGTCGACGTCAGCCGGTGATAGAGGCTCCTGCCACACGTTGTAGAACACGCGCACGGTGAGCTCGCGGTTTTTCCATAGCGACTCGATGGGTTCGAAATAGCGTGGCGCGAATCCGCGCCCGCCCTGATCCTGGTATGCCGTGATTCCCATCCGGTTGAGATCGCGCAGCAGTTGCCGCGCGTTCTGCGTCATGGCGTCGGCGGTCACCTTGCCGAGCTTCGCAAGCGACGTCGCTACCGCACCGCCGCCATTCATTTCGCCCGTAGGCTGTCCCGCCGCGTCCTTCTCGATTTTGCCGCCGCGCGGATCGGGCGTCTTGTCGTCGATGCCCAAGGCCTTCAGGCCGGCGCTGTTGGTGTAGATGCGAAAGTATATAAGTTGCAACAGCACCGGATTGTCGGGCGCCGCGCGATCAAGCTCTGCCATGGTGAAGCCTTCATGACTGTCGCTAAATTGATCGAGCGACCAGCCGCCCAGCGCAAGCACCCACTCGCCGCGCTTTGATTCTTGGGCCTTGCGCGCAATCATCTCCAGGGCTTGCTGGCGCGAAGTTACGCCGTCGAGCCGAATCTCGTGATCCCAGTATTCGGCCGCGCGCATGAAGTGCGCGTGATTGTCAATGAGCCCTGGTATCACCGTCCTGCCCTTCAGATCGATTTTGCGCGTGCCGGGACCCGCGAGCTTTGCAATTGCGCCGTTGCTGCCCGTCGCAATCACGCGCTCGCCCTTGATTGCAAGCGACTGCGCAACGGTGAAATAATCGTCGACCGTCACGATCTTGCCGTGATGCAGAATCACATCGGCCTGCTCTGCGGCAAGCGCGGGTACTGCCGTGACCAACAGCAGAATTAAAGCCTTGCCGCCAAGGATGCTAAGGACGCGAAGCAAAGGCAATTTCCGGAACGGCCTCACCACTGAACGCGAGCGCGAGCCCAATCGCACTGCGTCAGGCAATATTCGGTTCTGAAATATCCGCTTCTGCATTTTTCTTTTCCTTCGCGTCCTTGGCGTCCTTTGCGGCCAGGCTTCAGTGTTTTGCCTCGTAAACGACTTTGCCGCCGACCATCGTCATCACCGGCCTGATATCCTTGATCTGGTCCGCCGGAACTTTTAGATAGTCGCGGTCGAGCACCAGCAGATCGGCATACTTTCCGCTTTGCAGTGCGCCCAGGTTCGCTTCCTGGAACACGATAAAGGCGTTATTGCGCGTGTGCGCGATCAGCGCCTCCTCGCGCGTGATGCTTTGCCGGTTCACCTTGCGCCCGCCGATCATTTTTCCGGTAACTGCGAAACTCAGCGTGTAGAACGGATTGGATGTCGTCACTGCGGTCGCATCCGAGCCTAGTCCCCAGAGTATGCCGCTATCCTGAACGCGCCGGAACGGCGGCATGTCCCAGGCGCGCTCGCCGTGGGCCTTGTGCATCAATAGGCCCTGAATCAGCGGGCGGCTGTGGATCTGGGCCGTCATGCCGAGCTTCTTCATGCGCTCGAGCTGTGCCTCGGTAACCTGATCGAGGTGTGAGAACGACCAGCGCAGCCCTTTGATCGGCGTCACCTTGTTGATCTCCTCGTACTCGTTGAGAAAGGCATCGATAACATCGGTCATCTCGACGTGTGAGTTGGAGTAGAGGCCGCGCTCGGCCAGCGCCGTCGCAATTCTCCGGAACTGCGCCATGTCTTCCGGCTTGGTGTTGCCTGAAGGACGCAGCAGTTGCGTGGTAACCGGCCCGTAAGTCGACTCACCCCAGCCCACGTTGTCGAAATAATCGCTGCCCTGAAAAGATTTCTGCTGTTTG
>DASYSI010000144.1:0-4244 GCA_036003485.1 Burkholderiales bacterium
CGTGATTCCTGCGGCAACGCCCGCGTCGACCGCGTTGCCGCCGGCTTCGAGTATCTCAAAACCGGCGTGCGCGGCGAGATAGTGCCCCGCGGCGATTACGTGCTTCGTTCCCATGATAGTCGGACGGTTGGCGGTTACGGCTTTTTTCAGGGTTGGATCTTCAAGTTTCATATCTCACCTCGTGCTTTGTCGATTACGCGGGCCGTCGTCAGCCGCCATTGTATTACGCTTGAAGCCGCGTCGCTAAGAATGCCGAGCACGAAAATTATGCTGGCGGCTTGGCTTCATCACATTCAATTGCGTGCCGTAATCGGAATGACGTATAAAATGATGCCATGCCGAACCGTCCGCTTCACGCTCTGACTGCTGTCCTTATTGCCGCTTTCTGGATTGCGGATTGTGCAGCACAGCCGGGGTGGAAACCGGTCAAGAATGTCGAATTCATTGTCGGCGTAAGCCCGGGCGGCGGCATCGACCGTACGGCGCGCACGCTGCAGAAAGTGCTCCACGACAAGCGCATGCTCGAAGTCAGCGCGACCGTGGTCAACAAGCCGGGCGGAGGAAGCACGCTCGCCCAGGCTTATCTCAATCAGCACGCGGGGGACGCGCATTATCTTGAGATCTCCGCAACTTCGCTGCTCACCAACCAGATCACCGGCAAGACCGCGAATAGCTGGAGCGATTTCACGCCGATTGCGATGCTGTGCGACGAATTTATCGGCTTCGCCGTGAAAGCAGATTCCCCGCTCAAGAATGGGCGCGATCTCGCCGCGTTGCTGAAGCAGGATGCCGCGGCAGTCGCCGTCGGCATCGCGACGAGCGCTGGCAACACCAATCACATCGCGCTTGCGCTGCTCGCCAAGAGCGCGGGCGGCGACGTCAGAAAATTGAAAGTCGTGGTATTCGGCTCGGGCGGCGAATCGACTACTGCGCTGCTCGGCGGTCATGTCGGATTGGTGGTTACACCCGCAGCGACCGCACTGCCGCAATTACAGACCGGCGCATTGCGCATGCTGGCAGTCGCCTCGCCCAAGCGTCTCGACGGACCGCTGTCGGGAGTACCCACATGGCAAGAGCAGGGCCATGACATCGTCGTCGCGAACTGGCGCCCGGTGGTCGGTCCGCGCGGACTAAGCAGCGAGCAGATTGCTTACTGGGAAAACGTGCTTGCGCGCTTCACTCAAACCGAGGAATGGAAACGCGAGCTCGAAGCGACGGGCGGCGTTAATCATTATATGGGCAGCCGCGAGCTCGGCAAATTTCTGGCCGCACAGAACGCCCAATTCAAGTCGATACTGACCGAGCTCGGATTAGCGAAGTAACGCGGCGAAGCAACGTCGTCGCCGTGTGCGGCGGATCGTGCGAAGCGTAGTGTATTATTCGCTCTCTCCAAGACACGTTTCGGGATCGGAAACATGCAGGCTTTCGACTGGGAATTTCCCTATCTGTCTCAAAGGATGCCGATACTGGCGCGCAATGTCGTTGCAACATCGCAGCCGCTCGCGGCGCAGGCAGGTTTGCGCATGCTGATGAAAGGCGGCAGCGCGGTTGATGCGGTGCTTGCAACCGCGATCGCGCTCACGGTGCTCGAGCCGACGAGCAACGGCATTGGTTCCGATGCATTCGCGATCCTGTGGGATGGCACTAAACTCCGCGGCCTCAACGCCTCGGGCCGCTCGCCCGCAGCGTGGACGCCGGATCGCTTCAAAGGCATGACGGAAATGCCGATGCGCGGCTGGGACTCGGTGACCGTACCCGGATGCATCGCGGCGTGGGTCGAGCTGTCGGGCAAATACGGCAAGCTGCCGTTCGCGGACCTGTTCGAGCCCGCGATCCGGTATGCCGCAGGCGGCTATATGGTGAGTCCCACGATCGCGCGGCTGTGGGACCAACAGGTTGCCGAATTGAAATCGATGCCCGGCTATGCCGAAGCATTCATGCCCAAAGGGCGCGCGCCGCTGCCGGGCGAGACTTTCGTGTTTCCGGACCAGGCGCGCACGTTGAAACTCATTGCCGAGACCAAAGGCGAAGCATTCTACAAAGGCGAGCTGGCGGAAAAAATAGTCGCGCACTCGAAACTGTACGGCGGCGCGATGACGATGGACGATCTCGCGTCGCACACGCTCGACTGGGTCGAGCCTCTGGGCCAGAGCTATCGCGGTTACACGGTGCACGAGATCCCGCCCAACGGCCAGGGTATCGGCGCGTTGATCTCGCTCGGGATACTCGAAAACTTCGACATGGCCAGTCTGCCGGTCGATTCGGCCGACAGCCTGCACGTGCAGATCGAGGCGATGAAACTTGCGTTCGCGGATCTTTATGAATACGTCTCGGACCCGGCGACCATGCGCGTCAAACCTTCCGAGATGCTCGACAAAGCGTACCTGAAAGAGCGCGCCAAGCTGATCGATATGAAGAAAGCGCAGGATCCAACCTTTGGCGCGCCTGCTGCCGGTGGCACCGTGTACCTGACCGCGGCCGACGCCTCAGGCATGATGGTGTCGTACATTCAGTCCAACTACGCCGGCTTCGGCTCCGGCATCGTCGTCGATGGCACCGGTATCAGCCTTCAGAACCGCGGCTATGGATTCAGCCTGAAACCGGGACACGCCAATATCGTCGCGCCCGCAAAACGCCCGTTCCAGACCATCATCCCCGGGTTCGTCAGCAAAGACGGCAAGCCCACGATGAGCTTTGGCCTGATGGGCGGTTCGATGCAGGCTCAGGGACACTCGCAGTTGATGGTGCGTTTTGCCGATCACCGGCAAAATCCGCAAGCAGCAATAGACGCGCCGCGCTGGCGTATCGATACTGGTTATACGGTCGGCATCGAACAAGGCATTGGCGCCGAAGTCATCGCCGATCTCAAGCGCCGCGGCCATGACCTCGTGCAAGCCAAGCGTCTTGCCACCGACTTTGGCCGCGCACAACTGATCTATAAAATGGACGACGGCTATTTAGGCGCCTCGGAGCGTCGCACCGATGGTCAGGCGGTGGGATTCTAAAGCGCCGTCCCGTTACTTCATCTTCGCCGCGCTGAAGCGAAAGATACACAGCGCACCGGTACCCTAATCTGTCATGATGATCGCACACTATGTCCGAGCATAAAGCTAACATCAAATGGACGCGCGGAAGCGTCGACTTCGCGTACAAAACCTATTCGCGCGATCACACGTGGCGATTTGATAACGGCATCGAAGTACCGGCCTCCGCCGCTCCCGCGTACCTGGGCAACGCTCAACGCGTCGACCCTGAAGCGGCGTTCGTCGCCGCGCTGTCGAGCTGCCACATGCTGACTTTTCTCGCACTGGCATCCAATAAAGGCTTCGTCGTCGACAGCTACGAGGACAGCGCGATCGGTCATCTCGAAAAAAATGCCGGCGGCAAACTCGCCATTACGCGCGTCGAATTGCACCCGAAAATCATTTATGGCGGCGCCAAGCAGCCGACGCCGGCAGACCTCGAGTGGCTGCACGATAAAGCACATCGCGAATGTTTCATCGCCAACTCGGTGACCACCGAAGTACGCGTCGCGCCAGTCGACTAGCAGGCTGATGCATTTCGAAAACTGTTACGACGCGCGCCGCAGGCAAACGCCGATCAACGGCGTGGCGGGGATCCACTTTGGTGGAGTAACCATGCTCACGACTCTGCCGCAGCGCTTGCTGCTGATGGTTGCCCTGCTGTCCTCCGCCAGCGGTGCTGGTCTCGCGGCCGAGCCCAATATCGCACGCGAGACGCAAGGCGCTTTCGCCGCGATTCTCGCGCATCCGCAGGTCAAGCACGGCCTGGGTTTTCTCAAATCCGACGATGCCAACACGCTCGCCGAGCAAAAAGCGCTGGTGGTCATTCCCGCGCCGCCGTTCAAGGAACAGGCGCGCGCGGAGAATTACCGTTCGCGACTCGCTGCGCTGGGCCTAAAGGACGTACGGATCGACGCCGAAGGTAACGCGATCGGCGTGCGGCCGGGTGCCGGCGGCGGACCCAAACTGGTAGTCGCCGCGCACCTCGATACGGTATTTCCTGAGGGAACCGATCTTACGATCAAGGAGAAAGACGGCAAGCTCTACGCACCCGGCATTGGCGACGACACACGTGGACTCGCCGATCTTCTGTCAGTCATCCGCGCCTTTAATTCGGCCGGCATCAGGACCGTCGGGGATCTTTATTTCGTCGGCAATGTCGGGGAGGAAGGCTTGGGTGATTTGCGCGGCGTCAAGGCGATATTCAGGGACAACAAGGAT
>DASYSI010000145.1:0-4855 GCA_036003485.1 Burkholderiales bacterium
CATCGAATAGGCAAGTTGAATGCCGATGCCCTTGTCGTTCGGCCCGTGGTCGTAAAAAGGATCGGTGACGTTGGTCCATATCGTCCGGGCTATCATCGCAGGCGAGGGCAAACCCGAGCTCTTGCTACCGACCATTTTCGCGTACTCCGGATCGGCATTCACCGCTTTTTCGACCGGCAGTGTCGCGACATGCCAGATGGCAAGACCAAGAGCAAAAATGAATAGCGACACCAGCGCAGCGCGCAGCCCCAGCTTGCCCGGCATGATTACATCGCCTTTTTAAGCGCGAAGCTCGCGACGTACGCGTCGGGCTTGGCAGGATCGAACTCCTTGCCCATTACCTTGAACTTCGCATAGGCATTGGCCGGCGCTTTTTGACCGAGATCCGCCATGCGCTTGCGGGCGTCAGTCGCGAGAAACACCTGCTCGGCAATCTGCCTGTAGTTGACGTCGCCCTTGACGTATCCCCAGCGTTTCATCTGCGTCAATATCCAAACTGCCATCGATTGCCATGGGAACGGGTCGAAATCGATGCGCTCGGGCACCGTTTTGATTCCGCCGAGACCGTCGGCGAATTTTCCGGTCAGCACTTGTTCCAGAACCGGCACCGGCTGGTTGAGGTAATTCGGGGGAGCAATCACGGTGGCGATCAGCGACCGGTTCTTCGGTTCGCGTGCCATCGCTGCGGCGTTGAGCACGGCGCGGTAAAGCGCGGCGAATGTGTTCGGGTGTTGTTTGATGAAGTCGCCCGCCACGCCAAACGC
Source organism: Burkholderiales bacterium (assembly GCA_036003485.1). Classification (GTDB taxonomy): domain Bacteria; phylum Pseudomonadota; class Gammaproteobacteria; order Burkholderiales; family SG8-41; genus PALSA-1004. Next base: position 765 of record DASYSI010000145.1, read on the forward strand.
GCAGCACGGATGGCCATCCCACAGCTCCTTCGACAGAATATGGATGAAACCGATTTCGTCGTAGACCGCGCGCTGGTTGAACGGGTCTGGCCCGAGATAGCCGTCGATATTGCCCGCTCGTAAGTTAGCGACCATCTCCGGCGGCGGCGTGACGCGGATCTGAATGTCTTTGTCCGGATCGAGTCCGTGCTCCGCCACATAATAGCGCAGCAGGAAATTATGCATTGAATAGTCAAAGGGCACCGCGAACACCATGCCTTTCCACTGCTTGGGATCGCGTTTGTCCTTGTGCTTGTTGGCGAGCGTAATCGCCTGACCGTTGATGTTCTGTATCGTCGCCACGTTCATCGGCTGCGCGACTGAGCCCAGACCCATCGAAATCGCAAGCGGCATCGGTGACAGGAAATGCGACGCGTCGTGCTCCTTGTTGAGCATCTTGTCGCGGATCAGAGCCCAGCCGGCGGTCTTGTTAAGCGTGACGTTCAGTCCCTGCTGTTCGTAGAACTTGAGCGGGCCTGCCATGATCAGCGGGGTGGCGCAGGTGATCGGGATGAAACCGATCTTGAGATCCTTCTTTTCGAGCGGCGCCTTGTCCTGCGCCATCGCGGTCAGTGCCCCGACCGGCAGCAAGCTGCTGATCGCAGCCATCGCGGTATTGACGCCGACTGCCTGGATGAAGCGGCGGCGCGTGGCGTCTTGCGGAAACAGCGCGCGCACCAGCGATGACTCGACAAAGCGCTGGCTCAGAACTTCCGGGTCGATGCTGCGCTCGACCGGATCGGCGACTGCATGTTCGTGCTCAACTGTATGCGGACCGCAACCACAGCCGGACAAATCGATATTAGGGTCGTACGGGTCCTTGAAGCCGGCCATCTGACGCTCCGCTGTAATGATTTATTCCCTATGAGCAGAATACATACCAGGACTCGCCTGACTACGCGAAGGAAGACTGAGAAATACTGTTTCTATTGGCGAATTCGTCGACATTTCTAATCCGCAGCGAGACCGGCCGGCGTTTAATGCGGTAACTCACGCACGTATGTGGTGCAACGCGCACCTAAATCGGGCGCGCAAGTGGTTCTTTAATGCTCGAACCGCTAGAATTACGGCGATGAAATCGATAGAAGCCAACGCGCTGATATCAACTTTTCTAAAGCTCAAGGCGCAGCCACTGCCAGAGAACGCAGACACAGTCCAATCTCGCGCGCTGTCCATCGTTGGGTAAAATGCGGTGCGCCCGCGCCCGCGGAAACGGCTGGCACGTCAGCGGCCCGACGCGCGGCCGAAAACAACAAGTCATCAAATAATGAATCAGCTCACGACACTTGAGGTTACGCAATGGAATCAGCCGCACGATGCGGAGAAAACCCGCCAGGTCACGCGTGAGCTCGAGGCCGGCAATATACTGTTCCTGCCGCGCCTCAATTTCATCCTGAATCACGACGAAGCGCGCTTTCTGGCGCCGCGCTGGTCGGACGGTAAGTCGAAAAACGTAAGCTATGACCCGAACGCTGCGCAAATACGGCACACGTCGGCGCAGGACGACGATCGCCGGCAGCTCGCGGCTATGATGGCGCGCTATAGTGAGCGTGCGCGCGAGCTGGTAATGAGCCTGTGCCCGGGGTACGCGCTGCATTTACACTCGGGGCTCACGAGTTTTCGGCCGGTCGAAACTCGCGGCCGCGAGAGTTCGCGCCGCAAAGACGACTCGCGGCTGCACGTCGACGCGTTTGCCTCACGTCCCAACCACGGCATGCGTATTTTGCGCGTCTTCTGCAACGTCAATCCGCACGGCGCGCCGCGCGTGTGGGAGCTGGGTGAACCATTCGAGGCGGTTGCGCAGCGCTTTCGCAGCCGCGTACCGCGGCAGTGGCCGGGTAGCGCGCGGCTGTTGGAGCGGTTGCGCATCACCAAGGGGTATCGCAGCGCTTATGATCATGTCATGCTCAGTCTTCACGACCAGGCAAAGCTCGACAACGGATACCAGATAAACGCGCCGAAAACGCGCGTCGAATTTCCGGCACATTCGACCTGGCTGGTATTTACCGACCGCGTGATGCACGCGGCACTCGCCGGTCAGTTCGTGCTCGAGCAGACGTTTTACCTGCCGGTCGCGGCAATGCAGGATGAGCGTTATTCACCGCTGCGCATTCTCGAAGCGCTTTATCAGCGTCAACTCGTCTAGCAGGAAGAATCGAAACCGCCGATGACAAGAATATGAAGCGACGTTTGTTTGGATTTATCCGCGCCTATCGGCGCTCGAGCAGTGGCTGCTAATAGTTCGATCATGACGCCCACAAGTGGCAAAGGAGCAGCGCCGTCGGTTGCGCTCATTTGGATATGCGTGCTGGTCGCGGCGTGGCTGCTGCCGGGGCTGATCGGTCACGATCCGTGGAAACCCGACGAGGCCTATACCTTCGGGCTCGTTTACAGCCTGCTTAAGGATGGCGGCTGGGTCGTGCCGATGCTCGCGCACGAGCCGTTCGTGGAAAAACCCCCACTGTTTTATCTGAGCGCGGCAGCGATCGCGAAGCTGTTTTCTCCGCTGCTACCATTGCATGACGCGGCACGCCTTACCACCGGCCTCTACATGGCAGGCACCTTTGCGTTTGTCGCCGGCGCGGCGCGCGAACTCTACGGCAGCAATCGCGGCTGGCTCGCGATTCTGATGCTGATGGGGTGTCTGGGAATATTGATCCGCAGCCATCAGTTGATCACCGATATTTCTCTGCTGACCGGGTTTGCCGCCGCTTTCTACGGCTTCGCGCTCGCGTTGCGGCGACCGGTACTCGGCGGTTTCTGGATCGGCACGGGCATCGGCATCGGGTTCATGTCCAAAGGAATGATCGCGCCCGGCGTGCTCGGCATCATCGCCGTGCTGTTACCGCTGTATCCTGCGTGGCGCCAGCGTAGTTATCTGACCTGCCTCGCCGCGGCCGCCATCGCCTGCGCGCCGTGGATCCTGGTGTGGCCGCTCGCGCTCTACCACAAATCGCCGGCGCTGTTCGACGAATGGCTGTGGGTCAATAATTTCGGGCGCTTTCTCGGCACCAACGAGCTCGGGCCGCCCGCCGATAGCGCGCACTACCTGCGTATTCTGCCGTGGTACGGGCTGCCGGCGCTGCCACTTGCGGCGTGGGTGCTATGGCGCACGCGCCTGAAGGCCATGCTCGCGCCGCCGATAGCGCTGCCGCTCACCGGTTTTGCCGTTATCTTCGTGGTACTGAGCCTGTCAGCCGATGCGCGCGAGCTCTACGCGCTGCCGCTGCTGCTGCCGCTCGCGCTGCTCGCCACGCCGGCGACCGACACGCTGCGGCGCGGCGCGGCGAACCTCATCTACTGGTTCAGCGTGATGAGCGGCGGTTTTTTTATCATCGTCGCCTGGTTCTACTGGTTCGCGCTCGAGCTTTCGCTGCCGCCGCGCCTGCACGACCATCTGCTCGATTTGCAGCCGGGCTATGCGACGGGATTTAAATGGCTGCCGTTCACGCTTGGCGTGCTCTACACCGCCGGGTGGATTGTGCTGCTCGCACGGCTGCAAAAAAGCCGCGAGCGGCCGGTGATCGCGTGGGCCGTAACCATGACAATGGTGTGGGGGCTGCTTGCGATCCTGTTCATCGGCTGGATCGACGTCGGCAAAAGCTACCGCTCGATGATCGCGGATATGCAGCGAGCCCTGCCGCCGAAATATGCATGCATCGCGAGCCAGAACTTGGGCGAGCCGCAGCGCGCAATGCTGCATTACTTCGCCGATATCATCACCTACCGCCTTGATCAACCGCAGCGCCGGCGCGATTGCGACCTGGTCCTGGTGCAGGGCGTGGCGAGCGAGGAGTTCGTGCCGCTCGGCCCGTGGCAGAAGATCTGGGAAGGCGCGCGCCCGGGTGACAAAGCCGAACGCTACCGCCTTTACCAGCGCACGAACCCAAAACGAAAAAAAATTTCGAGCCGATGATGATGCGCAAAGCTGCCAGCCGGCTGAAGGCATCTACACCAAAGATTGTTTTAACAACCACGACGAAAGGCAGTCATGATGGGTGACTACGACAAACGCTTCAAACGCGGCTACGCATTGCTGAAGAAAATGGGAC
>DASYSI010000146.1:0-9643 GCA_036003485.1 Burkholderiales bacterium
GGCGGGGCGATCTGCTTTGTTGCGAGCCTTGCGAATAGTCATGCTATTCGTCTGCGGCTCGCGTCGCGCATCTCGCCCCGCCAAGCATCGCCGCGGCCCCATGGGATTCTGCATCAGCCTGCCAGGCCGGAGGTCGCGCGAAGTTGATCGCTTTCGGCAGATTTGATGCGGGTGATGCACATTCGATGTTCACCCGGCGTGAAGGCAGGGAAATCTGGCTCGCTCCGGTGATGGAATTTCTGCAGCAAATCGGATTGCCGAACAAAGAGCCCGGTCGTCCCTGATTGCGGAAAGTTTGAACTCGGGAGACGATGCGAGACGGCTGCTGAAATCGAAAGTGGAGGAGAGGGTACCATGAGATCGAAAAACACAAATCGTGCTGCGGTCGGCACTGAGTGCACCGCGAGCATTGATGCATTGACGTCTGAGGCACTTGGGCGCAGGCGTTTCGTTGTGGCCGCGGCGGGTGCAATCGCAGCGTGCGCTGCTGGCGGCCCGATTCCGGCGCTCGTGAATTCGGCAATTGCTGCCGACCCGGGCGGTCCGATGTTTGTCTACATCGGTTGTTTCACCACCAGAAAACGCGGCGCTAAAGGCGACGGCATCAGTGTGTATCGCGTCGATCAACCGGCAGGCGCGTGGACGCTCACGCAGGTGCTCGAGACGGTACCGAATCCACAGTTCATCTGTTTCGATCATCGGCACCGATTTCTCTATTCGGTTCACGGCGACGGTACCGAAGTCAGTGCGTATGTGATCGACCGGCAGTCCGGCAAGCTTACATTTCTTAACAAGCAGCCGACCAACGGCGTGAATTCGACTCACCTGACGCCCGACCCGAGCAACCGCTACATCGTGATCGGCAATGGGCCCGGAGTGGCGGTATTTCCGATCAAGGACGATGGGTCACTCGCGCCGTTCAGCGATATGGTTCCGGCGCCGGGCGAGGTCGGACCTCACCGCAATCAACGCAGCGCCGGTCCGCATCCGCATTACGTTGCGTTCGATCCGAGCGGCAAGTTTCTCATCGCGCCCGATCGCGGAGTCGACCGGGTTCACATCTACCGGCTCGATACCGCGAGCGGCAAGCTCGTGGCCAACGATCCGGCATTCGCAACGACGCGCTCCGGCGCCGGTCCCCGGCACCTCGCTTTCCATCCGGCGCGGCCGTGGGCCTACGTTTGTAACGAGCTCGATTCCACCGTCACCGCGTTCAACTGGAACTCCGAACGCGGCGAGCTCAAAGCATTTCAGGTGATTCCGACGCTGCCTACGACCTACACCGGCAACAACAGCCCGGCTGAAATCATGGCCGCGCCTTCGGGAAAATTCATCTACGTGTCGAACCGCGGGCACAACAGCGTCGTCATTTTTAGCGTCGACGCGGCGACGGGAATGCTCACGCCGGTCGGCTGGGAGCCGACGCAGGGCAAGACGCCGCGCTTTTTTACGCTCGACGCAGCCGGCACTCAGCTCTATGCGGCGAATCTGGAAAGCCACAACATCGTCGTCTTCCGCGTCGACCCGAACAGCGGCAAACTCGCGCCGACCGGCCAGATCGTTGAAACCGGAAGCCCGTCGTGCATTCTTTTCTCGCCGCAGGGCGGCCCGCGGTCGGCGTGAAAAATGTCGTAAGCGCGGCGACTGTCATGTGGCAAGAGCGCGCCGTTTCGATTTGACTTGAATTCATCGCTGGTAATCCGGAAACAAAAAAAGGAAAGCTTATATGCCGTTCATACGCAAGGGTCCGCTTGCCCGTTTTACGGTGCTCGATCTCACTCGCGCACGCGCCGGCCCCACCGCCGCACGTCAGCTCGCCGACTGGGGCGCGGACGTTCTGAAAATCGAGGAGCCCGGCGACGCGGACGGCGACGGCGGTCCGTTCGATCGGCGCCATGGTCCCGACTTCCAGAATCTGCAGCGCAACAAGCGCAGCATTACGTTGAATTTAAAAAGCCCCGACGGCGTTGCGATTTTCAAGCGACTTCTTGTGAAGGCGGATGTCGTGATCGAAAATTATCGGCCGCGCGTCAAGCATCGGCTCGGCATCGATTATGAGACGCTGCGAAAAATCAATGCGCGGCTGATCTATGCGAGCGTCAGCGGCTTCGGCGAAGACGGCCCTTATCGCGATCGCCCCGGCCTTGACCAGGTCGCGCAGGGCATGAGCGGGCTCATGTCGATCACCGGACTGCCCGGGCAGGGTCCGGTGCGCGCGGGGATCGCAATCGGCGACACCAGCGCCGGACTCTTTTGCGCGATTGGAATCTTGATGGCCCTGCTCGAGCGCGAGCAGTCCGGCGAAGGCCAATGGGTGCAGACCTCTCTGTTACAGGCACTCGTGACCATGCTCGATTTCCAGGCGGCGCGCTGGCTGGTGACACAAGAAATTCCGGGACAGGCCGGAAATAATCATCCAACCGCAATCCCGACCGGAGTATTTCAGACCGCCGACGGCTACATCACCATCGCCGCCTCTGCCGGCATGTACAAGCGATTGTGCACCGCGATCGATGCGCCGGATTTGTTCGCGCACCCCGACTATGCCAATGCCAAGCTGCGCTTGAAGAACCGCGACGCGCTCAACGTCGCAATCGGCGCGAAGATCATCCAACGCACGTCCGCGCAGTGGATCGATATACTCAACACAGCAGGCGTGCCCTGCGGGCCGATCTATAGCATCGACCAGGTTTTCGCCGATCCACAAGTCAAGCATCTCGGGATGGGCAAACCGGTCGAGCATTATGCGCTCGGACCGATCGAGCTGGTTGCGCCCGGCGTCAAGCTCACGCGTACGCCTTCGGAGTTGCGCACTGCCGCGCCCGACCGCGGAGAACAAACCGACGAGATCCTTCACGAGTACGGCTACACCGAGGGCGAAATCGCTGATTTTCGCGCGCGCGCGATTATCTGACGGAAAGTTTTCAGGCGTGGAGATCATCGACCGATTGCGCCGAAGCGAGTGCAGAGCAGTCGTGCGCCATCCCAGTCGATCCATGATATCGTTGTCGTCAAGTTTCCAACGTCGCTTTCTGAAACGCGCATCGCAGGACGAAGCTATGCCAACGAGTTTGCCTCGCGGCGCTATTTATTCGATCGTATGCCTGCTGTTTGCTGCAGCGGCAGCGCCGCACGGGGCTTGCGCGCAGGCTTACCCGAACAAGCCGGCGCGTATCGTGGTGCCGTTCGCTCCCGGCGGCGGCGTTGACATAACGGCGCGCATTCTCGCGCAACGGCTCACCGAGCGCCTTGGACAGTCATTCATCGTCGACAACCGGACCGGTGCGAGCGGCATGATCGGCACCGAGTTCGTGGCGAAGGCGGCGCCCGACGGTTACACGCTGCTCGTCGGCTCCCAAACCACTCACGCGGTCGTGCCCGCGCTTTACGGCAAGGTCGGCTACGACGCGGTGCGCGACTTCGCGCCGGTGACCGAGATCGCGACTTCGCCGCTGTTAATCGTCGTACATCCATCGTTGCCGGTGAAGTCGGTCGCCGATTTGATCAAGCTCGCCAAGTCCCGTCCCGGACAACTGACATTCGGTGCCGCATCGGGAGGCACGCCGCATATGGCAGGCGAATTGTTCAAGCTCAGCGCCGGCATCGACATGCTGTTCGTGCCGTACAAAGGCGAAGGCCCTGCGATCGCCGATACGATCGGCGGACAACTCTCGCTGATTTTTTCGAATCTTCCGATCGCGCTGCCGCAGGCGCGCGCGGGCAGGTTGCGCGCAATCGCGATTACGAGCCCGCAACGCGTCGTCACCGCGCCCGAATATCCAACCGTGGCCGAATCGGGATTGCCCGGATATGAGGCGGCCACGTGGTTCGGGCTGTTTGCGCCTGCCGCGACTGCGCGCGGCATCATCGTCAAATTAAACGCCGAATCGGCGGCCGCGCTCGGAGTGCCGGAGGTGAAGGAAAGAATGGCGGCGCAGGGCCTGTTCGTAGTCGCGAATACGTCCGAACAATTCGCGGCGCTGATGCAGAGGGAAATCCCGCGCTGGGCGAAAGTGGTCAAGGATTCGGGAATCAAGCCCGAGTAAAGGAATGCGGCAGTAATGCGGACTGGTATGATTGAACGCATGATTAGTCAGTGACAAAGTTCGTCTTCCCCGCGAAGGCGGGGACCCAGGGTTTCATTCTGGATTTCTGCCTTCGCGGAAATGACGGGTTCGGTGCAAACTTGTGTTACACGCTTAATTCCCGATATGGTAGCGAGCGAAGAAATGATCGACCTATGCAAACTTTCAATGCGGCGGTTTTTGTTTTTATCGCTCGCCGTTGCGATTGCCGCCATGCTGGCCCCACCGTCCGTGCAGGCTGCCGAGGCGGCCGATATTGCGGAAGGCATGAGCCTTTTCCAGCAAAAGGGTAATTGTCAGGCGTGCCATGGCTGGGCGGCGGATGGCCGCAAGATGGACAACCAGATGCCCGACGGGTCCAATCTGCGTGAAACGAAACTCGACCGCAACAATCTGATCCTGACGATCAAGTGCGGACGCCCCGGGCGGGGCATGCCTGCATTCGACCGGCTTGCCTACAGCGACGGCCGGTGCTACGGCATGAAGCAGGCCGATCTCAAGGGCTTGAGCCTGGCCGATCCCGCCGCGCCGCTGCAGCCGCGCGAAATCGAATCAATCGCCGATTTTCTGTTCGCGAAAGTGATTGGCAAAGGCGCGATGGACCGCGCCAAGTGCGCGGAATACTGGGGCTCCGACACCGAAGTCTGCAAGGAGTTTTCGAAATAGGCAGGAGACTTAAGCCCCTCCTGCCGTTCCGAACTAGTTCAGCGCGAAAACGAACAGGTAGCTCGAGTTTTCCAGTTTGTCGTATTTCACCGGATGCAGATGGCGGCCGCTCGTCTGCACGGCGATATACTGTTTCGGCCCTATCGCGTAAGTCACCGGCGAGCCTTTGAGCGGCGAGCCCACGTTAAAGCGCCACAGCTCTTCGAGCGTTTCGTCGTTGTAGGCGATTACCCAGCCGTCCTGCAATGCCGTAAACACAAGTCCGCCGGCAGTGGCGATGGTGCCCGAACGTATTTCGATATCGGTGACGGCTTTCGCGATGACTTTGTGATTGACGGTATCGAACGCTGTGATCGAGCCGTAATAAAGATCGCTGGTGTACGTGCGCTTTTCGCTTGCTTTATCGTCGATTCCGCCTGCGGGTGATCTGAATGCGACCATTGCGCCGTTTTGCGTGAAACACCCTTCGACGCCGGCTCCGTAGGCGATCTTCTTGACCGGATTATAGGCGGTCGGCTGATGTGCGATGCCGCCGTGCCACGTCGGACAGGTTCGTTTCATGCCGTCACCGCGCAGCGAACGTGCCGCGGGATTGTAGACTTGCACGTCGAGCTTGGGATCGTATTCGAGCGGCATTCCGGTTTTGGAATTGATACCCTTGGTCCAGTTCAGATCGTTGACGTATTTCTCGGCCTTGATGAATTTGCCGTTCGTGCGATCGAGCGTATAGAAGAATCCGTTGCGCGCGAAATGCGTGACGACCTTGCGCGTCTGGCCATTCACCGTGGTGTCGTGCAGCATATGGATGCCGACTTCGTCGTAATCCCACGAGTCGTTCGGGGTATATTGGAAATACCATGCGAGCTTGCCGCTGTCGACGTTTACTGCAACGGCCGAGTTGGTATAAAGATTGTCGCCAGGACGTGCCTGCGGATCGTACTGCGGAATCGGATTGCCCGTGCCCCAGATGGTGAGCTTCGTCACAGGGTCATACGAGCCTGTCTGCCAAAGGCCTGCGCCTCCGGTTTTCCACGCGTTGTTCTTGTCCTTCCAGGTTTCGCTTCCGGGATCTCCGGGTTTCGGCACCGCGTACCAGCGCCAAAGCTCGTTGCCGGTGCGCACGTCGAGCGCTGCGATCCACCCGCGCGTCTTTCCGTCGCCCGCGCCATTCGCGATGATGACCTTGCCGTCTGCCGTGATGGGGGCCGCAAAGAATTTTTCGCGGCTGCCGAATTCGTTGGTAATCAAGATTTTCTTGTCCCACACGATTTCGCCGTTGTCGCGATTGATCGCGATGACGCGGCCGTCCGGAAGATTCGCGATCACAAGCTCTTCCCACAGCGCGATACCGCGCGAGCGCGGAACGTTGCCTTTATGCGGCACTCCGGGATCGGTTATCCACACGAACTCGCCCTTGTCGGGGCTGCGTGCGTCGATCTTATAGATGGTGCCCCAGCCATCGGTCGTATACATGTACCCGTTGTCGATCAGCGGATTGACCTCGCTTTCCGGGCCGTTCTGTCCGACATCCTGCATGCCGCCGAGCGCGAGCGCCCATACGAGCCGAAGGTTCTTGACGCTTTCGCGGTTGATCTGGGACAGCTTCGAATAACGCGTGGCACCGTAATCGCCGTTCATCATGAGCCAGTTGTGCGGCTCGTTCTGCGAATTGAGGAGCCGGTCCGCGTTGACGGTCATCTTGTAATCCGCCGCGAATGCAGCCGCGCCGAGCGCGAACGCCGATACGCCCGCCAGAGTTGCCGCAGCGAGTCCGATGGATTGCCGCTTGCACTGTCGCATGATGTGACCCCCCGAGGTGTGATGTTCTGCCGCGCGCTTATTTAATAGGTGTCGTCGCGCGGTAACTGCTGGTAATTTGCCACTCGGGGCAGGCATTGTCAAAGCGCATTTGAAACGTCCCTTCAGCCGGGCGTGCGGCGGTGCGATAGACCGGTCGCCGGCGCGAAACTTTCGCGGTCTATGCGAACAAGGTATTCTTCGACACTCCAAAATACGAGCTGCATAGCGCTCACATCACACTTCTAACCTATGAATGGCGCCGAAAGTCTGGTCCGAACGCTCGTCATTAACGGCGTGAAAGTTTGCTTCGCCAATCCCGGCACGTCCGAGATGCATTTTGTGGCGGCCCTCGATAAGGTCGAAGGCATGCGCTGCGTGCTCGGTCTGTTCGAGGGCGTAGTGACAGGCGCAGCCGATGGGTATTACCGCATGACCGGCACCCCCGCGTGCACGCTGCTTCATCTCGGTCCGGGGTTGGGCAACGGGCTCGCCAATCTGCACAACGCGAAAAAAGCCCGATCGGGCGTCGTCAACATCGTCGGCGAGCATGCGACTTATCATCTCAAACACGATGCACCTCTCACGGCCGATATTGCAGGCATTGCGCGCCCGGTATCGCACTGGGTGCACACCGCCGAGACTTCGCGGCACCTCGCAACAGATTGCGCGCTTGCGGTGCAACAGGCGCGCGAGCCGCCGGGCCACATCGCAACGCTCATCGCGCCCGCCGATACGGCGTGGGGCGAGGCAGACGCACCCGCCCGCGCGCAACCGCCGTCCGCGCGCAAATCGGTCGCAAGCGGCGTGATCAGCGATGCGGCGCGCGCGTTGACGCATGGCGATTCTGCAATGCTGATGCTGGGCGGCGCAGCTCTGCGCGGTATCGCGCTCGAGCACGCCGGCCGCATCGCAGCGAAGACGCACTGCCGCCTCATGTCCGAATTCAACAATGCGCGCGCGGAATGCGGCGCAGGACGGGTCCGGGTCGATCGACTGCCGTACGCCGTCGACGCCGCGCTCGCTACGTTAAACGGCACGCGCGAGCTCATCACCGCGGGCGCACGGGCTCCGGTTACTTTTTTTGCGTATCCGGGTAAACCAAGTGTGCTCGCTGCAGAGAGCTGCGCGATCACCCGGCTCGCCGGCGTCGAAGACGATCTCGAAGGTGCGCTCGCGTCACTCGCGGCCGAGCTGGGTGCGCTCCACACGCCGCCTGCGCATGTCAACAGCCTCGATCGTCCGCCACTGCCGCGCGGCAAGGTGACGCCGGATGGAATCGCAACGGTGCTCGCCGCACTGCTGCCCGAAGGCGCAGTCGTGCTCGACGAGTCGGTGTCCACCGGCCGTAACTTTGGCGCCTTGATGACGGGCGCGCCACCGCACGACTGGCTCAACATCACGGGAGGCGCGATCGGCTGGGCATTGCCCGCCGCCACCGGAGCTGCGATCGGCGCGCCGGATCGCAAAGTCGTCGCTCTGGAAGGAGACGGCAGCGGCATGTATACGCTTCAGTCGCTGTGGACGATGGCGCGCGAAAATCTCGACGTGACCGTTGTCGTGCTTGCAAACCGCTCGTATCAGATCCTGCACGCAGAGTTTCGCAACATGGGCGCCGGCACGCCGGGCCAGCGCGCGGCCGGAATGCTCACGCTGGACCGGCCGTACCTCGACTGGGTTGCGCTCGCGCGCGGCCACGGCGTTGAAGCTGCGCGCGCACTTACGCTCGAAGAGCTGGCACAACAACTCGGACGCGCGTTTTCGCGCCACGGACCTTTCTTGATCGAGCTCGTCCTGTGATTGCGCGAGCCATGACTGAACCTCGAGCAATGTTCGACGCTATGCGATATCTGTTTAGTCTGCTGCTGTTCGCTTCGGCTGTGGGCGTGGCGCAACCGCAGCCCGCGTGGAAGCCGGACAAGCCCGTCGAACTGATAATCGGTGCTGCGCCCGGCGGTGCCAACGACCGCATCGGAAGATCGTTGCAGCGCGTGCTGCAGGAGGAACGCTCACTTCCCGCCGGAATAAGCGTGATCAACAAGCCAGGCGGCGGTCAGGCGGTCGCATTCGCGTATCTGAATACGCATCCTAACAATCCGCATTACCTCGCGCTGGCTTCTTCGAGCTGGCTCACAACCGTAGCGGCCGGCCTTGGAAGCATCACCCACCGCGACGTGAGTCCGATCGTCAAGCTGCTCGACGAGTACCAGGTTTATTTTGTCAAGACCGATTCCGCGATCAGGGATGCGCGCGACGTCGTTGACGGGCTGAAGAAAGATCCGGCGTCGCTCTCATTTGGATTCTCCACTGCCGCCGGCAATCCGCTGCATATCTCTATTGCCAATATCGCGCGCCTGGCGGGCGCCGATCCGGCCAGACTCAAAGCAGTCGTCTTTAATTCCGGCGCGGAAACTGCGACGCAGGTCGCAGGCGGACACCTCGACGTTGGCGTGCAGAGTGCAGGGAGCGCGATGCCGCTCGCGCAGGCAGGCAAAATCCGCATCATCGGCGTCGCAGGACCGCAGCGGCTGACGGGGCCACTCGCCAGCATTGCGACGATGCGGGAACAGGGCGTAGACGTGATCGCGCCGGTGTTCTATGTGATCTTCGGTCCTAAAGGTCTGGACGGCGCGCAGCGCGCCTACTGGGATCAGACATTGTCAGCAGTCATGCAGAGCGACCTGATCAAGAAAGATCTCGAAGCCAACAGCTGGACAGTGGACTTGATCGGGCACCGCGAGCTGCCGGCATTCCTGGAAAAGGAATACCAGAACTACCGGCGCGTACTGACCGAAATGGGTATGGTAAAAAAATAAAAGACTGGTTTTACGCGGCTGAGCGTGCGTGCGCTTGGCTGCGTTCCTCAAGCCAATCGCGCGCGGCGTCCTCATCCTCGAAGTGCTTGACCTGCGCATGCACGAAATGGCTCGCTACGTGCGGCATCACCTTCGCGAAGCTGCCGTCGGCCACGACCGCGACCTTTTCGATTTTCTGATGATGGTGCTTGACGAACTTGAGGTGCGCGATGAGGGCGCCGAAATCTTTCCACCCGGGAAACTTTTGGGCGATCACCAATACACCCTTCAGTATCCCAT
>DASYSI010000147.1:0-1871 GCA_036003485.1 Burkholderiales bacterium
TGAAATCAACTTCGACAGTCTTGATCTCGCTACGATCTCAGCAGTCAAACGCCTGATCACCGACGGCATCGCAGTCGGCATATCGGGCGCGGTGCAGCACGTCGCCGGAATCAGCGCCGCGCGCACGGTGGTCGCGATCAATACCGACGCCGATGCGGATATTTTTACGCGCGCCGACTACGGCGTCGTCGGTGATTATCGCGAAGTGCTGCCCGCTTTCATCGAGCGTATCAAGCAACTGCAATCCTAGCAGCCTGATGGAAGACGAATCGTCACTCGCGCAAAACGGAAGTAACCGTCTGGAGGCCGATTGAGTTCGTCGCTGGGAACAAAGATCAACACTGAAAGCCCGACCGCGAAGCTTGCATCGAGGATTTGTGAAATCGACTTCGACAGTCTCGATGGCGCTACGATCTCAGCGGTCAAACGCCTGATCACCGACGGCATTGCAGTCGCCATAGCCGGCACGCGCGAAAGCGCGCCGGCTATCATTGCCGAATACGCGCGCGAAATGGCGGCAAGCCCGCTCGCCACTGTATGGGGATTCGGTTTCAAGACCACGCCCGCAAGCGCTGCATATGCCAATGCCGTTTCGATGCACGTGCTCGATTTCGAGCCGATGTCGCTTCCGTCGACGCATGCGGTCTCGCCGACGGTGCCGGTCGCCATGGCGCTGGCCGAAGCCCGCAACGCGAATGGACGCGACCTCATCGCCGCGTGCGCCAAAGGCTTTGAAATTCAGGGCCGCTTGCTGGCAGCGGCCAAGCCCGCGCGCGGTTCGCTGCCATTCCACACTCCCGGTGTCATCGGTGTCATGGGATCTGCGGTTGCAGCGGCGCATTTGCTGCGACTTGATCCCGCAGAGCTCGCCAGTGCTCTGGGCATGGCCGCGTCGCGCTGCGGCGGATTACCTGCCAATACCGGTTCGATGGTGAAATGCACGCACTGCGGCAACGCCGCGGCGGCGGGCCTCGAAGCCGCATCGCTTGCGGCGCGCGGATTCACCGCTCACCCGGCCATCCTCGAAGCGCCGCACGGATATGTCGCGACGTTTTTTCCGGCGCACTTTGATTACGACGTGCTGTTCGATTTCGGCCGGCCTTACCGCTGCGTCGACCCTGGGATGGCGATCAAATTCTATCCGTCCAAATACCCAACGCACTTTGGGATTGCGGCCGCGCTCGACGTGCGGCCGGCTGTCGGCGCTCCTGCCGGCATCCGTCAGGTCCGCATCGTCACGCCCGAGATTTTGGATGCCGACCGTCCGCAGCCGCGCGTGGGGCTGGAAGGAAAGTTCAGCTTTCAGTACACGGTTGCGGCGGCGTTGCTCGATGGCAAAGTCGGCATCCATTCTTTCACCGACGAACGCCGCTTTCGTCCGGACATGGTCGGGTTGCTCGGCAAGACGACGCTCATCCGCGACAAAAGCATTCTGCCCGACACGAGCAAAATGCACGTTGAAGTCGAAGTCACGCTGAACGACGGCACGCGCCACAGTCGAATCTGCCGCAAGCCGCCGGGTACTTGGGGCGAGCCGGTCAACGCTGACCAGCACCGCGCGAAAATTCGCGATTGCCTGAGCGCGCGTCTCGCGCAAGCGCCGCTCGATCGCACGCTCGCCTTGCTCGATAACCTCGAACGTGCGACCGCGCCCGAGATCGCTCGGCTCATGGCATTGCTCGCCTGATGCGGTAGATATAGGTATCTAGACATCCTCACGCTACATCCCCTTCCCCCCTTGCGGGGGAGTTGTATACTTGACACCACAAATTGAAAGACCGAGTATTGGTCGTGACAGGCCGGTATCAGGGAAGCGCGGCTACTTCGCGCGCTTCTTTGCTTTTCTCTGCGGCTTATGGGGTGCCGGATGC
>DASYSI010000148.1:0-1920 GCA_036003485.1 Burkholderiales bacterium
TTTCTTCATGTCGGGTTTACCGGTTTGAAGCGGGTTGCCGCGATATATTTAAAAGCTTACCTCAAAATGACGCGCGGCACGATGCACGTTAAAAACCAGCGTCCCATCTTATAATCCAGAAATGCAGACCACGTCGTGCACGCAATCGTGAACTTTTCCTTTCAGCCAGAAGGCTCAGTATGAAGATGTGGACCGAAGACCAGATGAAATCGATCCACAAGATGCTCAATCCGCGTTCGATCGCCGTGGTTGGCGCATCTGCGAAGGGCGGTTACGGCGGACGCCTTCTGACCGCGGTTCTGAGATCGAAGGACCGTATACCGGTCTATCCAGTGAATCCGAATTACGACGAGATCGTAGGCACCACCTGTTATCGCAGCATCGCCGATCTACCGGAAGCGCCGGATCTGGTCGGCATCGTTGTGCCCTACCACAACGTTCTCGACGTATTGAAGGAATGCCACCGCAAAGGAGCGGGTTCGGCTGTCGTTATTTCTGCGGGGTTTGCCGAGCGCGGAACAGAAACCGGACTCGATATGCAACAGCAAGTGGCTGCTTTTGCCAGCGCGACCGGATTGCGCATCGCAGGACCAAATTGCCTCGGCGTGGCCAATGTCGGAGATGATATCTGGGCAACCGCGTCCTCGCGCACGCTCGGCGGCTTAACCGGACATATCGGACTCGTCTGTCAGAGCGGCGCGACAGCCTTTGGTCCTTTTCTCCTGCGCGCGGTCGACAGCGGCATCGGATTAAGCCATATCATCTCGACGGGCAATGAAAGCGATCTGGACTTTGCCGATTTTGCGCGCTACCTGATCGACGATCCCGCCACGCGGGTCATCGCCGGTTTTGTCGAAGGTTTCAAAGACGTCAAAAAATTGATTGCGGTGGCCGAACTGGCAGCCGCACGCGGCAAACCCATTGTAATGATCAAGATCGGACGCTCGGAATCGGGCGCTCGCGCGGCGCGTTCCCATACGGCGGCACTCACCGGCTCCGATGCGCTATATGACGCTGTCTTTAAGCAATTTGGGATCATCCGCGTGCAGGACTATGACGAGCTGCTCGAGACCGCCCATCTGCTCGCGCATCAAGGCAAACCGCAGAAACCGGGCATCGCCGTCGTCTCCCACTCCGGTGGCATCAGTTCGCTGACCGCGGATATGTGCGGCCAGGCCGGGCTCGACCTGCCTCCGCTCACGAAGCACGCACAGGATGGCATCAACGGCATTCTCAAAGATTTTGGCTGGGCAGCGAACCCCGCCGATGTCACCGGCTTTGCCCGCAGCGAGGCTTTTCCCGAGATCATGGATTACATGATCAACGAGCCGGCGGTCGGCACGCTCGTTGTCGCCAGTGCCGGGGCCGGCAATCAGGTCGAGCACGTAATCAATCTGCGCGATCGCAGCGACAAAAACGTCGTGTTCTTCTGGACCGCAAGCCGCAGCGATCAAACCGCGCTCGCCAAGCTCAAGAGCGCCAATATTTCAATTTTCTACTCGCCGGAAAAACTGGCGCGCGGCCTTAAAAGTCTGATCGACTATCACGCCTGGCGCGAGCGCTGGCTGGAAAGCGGTCCGGCGGCGGCTTCCCAGCCCACTGTCGAGCAGCAACATGCATTGGAACAGCTCGGCGCTTTCGGCCGTTCGAGCCTTTCTGAAAGCGAGAGCAAACAGGTGATTGCCGCGTGGGGTATCGCCGCAACGCGCGAGCTTTCGGCTCGGTGCGCAGACTCCGCCGTCGAGGCGGCGCAGCGCCTTGGCTATCCGGTCGTGCTGAAAGCCGATTCGCCGGACATACTCCACAAAACCGAGGCCGGCGTGGTACGTCTGCATCTGCGTGATGCGAGCGAAGTGCGCGCGGCTTATGACGACATCATAGCCAATGCAGCGCAACATGCGCCGCACGCCGCCATCTCAG
>DASYSI010000149.1:0-1988 GCA_036003485.1 Burkholderiales bacterium
CAGAAGATCAATCGCCCGCGGGTCCGCCCCTTCACGCTGGCGATCCGGATGCAGCTCGGAGACGCAATGCCGATACGCGTTCTTGAGCGTTTCCGGCTTGCAGTCGGGCTGCACGCCGATCAGCTCATAAAACGCGAGAAAATCGAGTTTTGCGCTCATATTCATTTGCGGCGATTTGGCTCATCCCCAGTCGATGCAAAGCATGCGCCAGCGGGGCTAAAATGTGAATTGCCTCGCATAATGAATCTAAGGCAGCGTGCTAGCCGGGGGACGGCCGCCCGCAACAACACCGTGAACATGCCCCCCGGCCGGCACGTCGGCACTGTTCAGCGGTACGCATTCATCGGGGGAATTCCAAAGTGACAGAGGCCCAGGCGGCGACGCAGCCGATGGACTCGGCGACAGAGGCGGCATCACCGTGGGTGGTGCGTGCTCCGCAGATCAGCGCGCGGGATTTCGTCGAGAACCATCTAAAGCCGCGTCGGCCGCTCGTGCTGACCGAAACGCTGCGCGACTGGCCCGCACTGGGCAAGTTCACTCCGGATTTCTTTCGGCGCGAATTCGCCGAACGTCCGGTGCGGATTCGCGGACGCAATTATCGGCTCGGCGAAGTCATCGCGATGCAGCAGGCTTCGACCGCCGATCAGCCCGCGCCGTATCCGTGCACGCTGTCCGACTGCGCAAAACTCATTCCCGACATTTCGCCACGCTTCGCTCGCAGCCTGCCCAATCGGCACACGAGCCCGTTCATGCCCAAGCACGTGTTCGATCTGGTCAATCATGTCGAGATCTTCTTCGGCGGCCCGGGCGGCGAATTCCCTTATCTGCATTACGACATGCTGCGCATGCACGCGTGGATTGCGCAGGTGTATGGCGAGAAGGAATTCACGCTATACGAACGCGGGCAGGAACATCTGCTCTATGTCAACAACGAGCGGCCGTGGACCTCGACGGTCGAAGATCTACACGACCGCGAGCGCTATCCGTTGTTGCATACCGCGCGTCGTCACACCGTGCGCGTGCGTCAGGGCGAAGCGTTGTTCATTCCGTGCGGGACCTGGCACACCGCGCGCTGCCTGACGATGAACATCACGGTCGCATTCGATCAGCTCGAGCCGACGAACTGGCGCGAGTTCATCGGCGATGTCGTCGTCGAGGAAAAACGCAACGGTCACGCCTTGCGCGGCGCGATGCTGCGCGCCTACATGGGCCTGTTGGGTCCGTTGATGACGCTCACCGAGCGCTTCGGCGCGAATCGCAGGACCGATTGGGGCATACGCAACACAGGAGCTGCAGCTTCGTTGCACGAGCGTGCGGCTAAGCAACGCGGAAGCGGGGCACGTCCATGAACAGCCAACTCGCGATCGACGCGACGATTCCAGAAACCGATGAGTCCTCGTGGGTCGATCGACGCAGCGGTCTTTCCTACGACGAGTTCGTCACTCAATACCGCGATCCGCGCAAACCGCTCGTGTTCACCGACGCGGCGCGCGCCTGGCCGCTGTACGGTCACGCGACTCCGGACGAAATCTGCCAGCGTTACGGTGATCATGTCGTGCGCGTGCGCGGTCACGATTACCGCCTGCGGGAGCTCATCGATCTTCTCAGTGCATCGACGGTCGAAAAGCCTGGCCCGTATCCGTGCAAATTCGAAATCGCAAAGTCATTTCGCGAGCTGGTGCCCGAAGTCACGCCGCGTTTCCAGTACAGCCTGCCGGATCGCCAAGCCAATCCGCTGGTGCCGCAGTCGTTGTTTTCCGGCGTCAACAACCTCGAGATTTTTTTCGGCGGCCCGGGCGGCGAGTTTCCTTATTTGCATTACGACGTGATGCGCCTGCACGCATGGATTACGCAATTGCACGGCGACAAGGAATTCACGCTGTATGCGCCGGATCAGGAACATCTCTTGTATGTGAATCCGGATATGCCGTGGCAGTCGAGCATCCGCAATCACCATCATCCGGACTTCGAGCGTTATCCGCTGTTTC
>DASYSI010000150.1:0-4659 GCA_036003485.1 Burkholderiales bacterium
ATATGACTTCTTTATGTCATCTTCCGACGCATCGCGATTGACGCCGAGGACTTCGTAATAATCACGCTTTGCCATTTTTTCCGTGAGCCGTAAGGCGTGAGGCGTGAGGCGGATCCAACAAACCGTAAAAGGGGCGAGGCATTTCCGCCTCACCCCTAACGCCTAACTCCTAACGCAATTATTTTTTGTCTTTCACTTCCTCGTATTCCGCATCGACGACGTTGCCGTCTTCTTCTTTCTTGGTGCCGCCATCGGCGGTTTGGGCGCCGCCGCCCGCCGCCTGCTGCTTGGCCTGCTCCTGCGCATACATCTGCTCGGCAAGCTTGTGCGCTGCGGTCGCGAGTGCTTTCGACTTCGCGTCGATCGCATCCTTATCATCTTCCTTCAGCGCGGCTTCGGCGTCCTTCAGCGCTGCCTCAATCTTGGACTTCTCGTCCGCGGGCAGCTTGTCGCCATATTCAGTCAGCGACTTCTTCACCGAATGTATCAGCGCGTCGCACTGGTTGCGCGCGGTGACGAGTTCCATCGCCTTCTTGTCTTCCTCCGCGTGCGCTTCGGCGTCCTTCACCATGCGCTGGATCTCTTCTTCGTTGAGGCCCGAGTTGGCCTGGATTTTGATCTTGTTTTCCTTGCCGGTGGCCTTGTCCTTGGCCGACACGTGCAGAATGCCGTTAGCATCGATGTCGAACGTGACCTCGATCTGCGGCATGCCGCGCGGCGCGGTCGGGATATCGGTCAGGTTGAACTGGCCGAGGCTCTTGTTACCGGACGCCATTTCGCGCTCGCCCTGCAAGACGTGGATCGTCACCGCCGACTGATTGTCTTCGGCGGTCGAGAACACCTGCGATGCCTTGGTGGGAATCGTCGTGTTCTTCTTGATCAGCTTGGTCATTACGCCACCGAGCGTCTCGATGCCGAGCGACAACGGCGTGACGTCGAGCAGCAGCACGTCCTTGACGTCGCCTTTGAGAACGCCGCCCTGTATCGCCGCGCCGACCGCGACGGCCTCGTCCGGGTTGACGTCCTTGCGCGGCTCTTTGCCGAAGAAGTCTTTCACCTTATCCTGCACTTTGGGCATGCGCGTCTGGCCGCCGACCAGAATCACGTCGGAGATGTCGCTCATCTTGACCGCGGCATCCTTGACCGCGATTTCACACGGCTTGATTGTTTTATCGATCAGTTCCTCGACCAGGCTTTCGAACTTGGCGCGCGTGATCTTGATCGCGAGATGCTTAGGACCCGATGCGTCGGCCGTGATGTACGGCAGATTGATTTCGGTCTGCTGGCTCGAAGACAGCTCGATTTTCGCTTTCTCCGCGGAGTCTTTCAGCCGCTGCAGCGCGAGCATGTCCTTGCGCAGATCGATGCCTTGTTCCTTTTTGAACTCATCGCACAGATAATCCATCAGGCGCTGGTCGAAGTCCTCACCGCCGAGGAACGTGTCGCCGTTGGTCGACAGCACCTCGAACTGGTGCTCCTTATCGACCGCCGCGATCTCGATCATCGAAATATCGAAGGTGCCGCCACCAAGGTCGTAGACCGCGATCTTGCGATCACCTTCCTTTTTATCCATGCCGAACGCGAGCGCGGCAGCGGTCGGCTCGTTGATAATGCGCTTGACGTCGAGTCCCGCGATGCGGCCGGCGTCCTTGGTCGCCTGGCGCTGCGAGTCGTTGAAGTAGGCGGGGACCGTGATCACCGCTTCTGTGACCGGCTCACCGAGATAGTCTTCGGCGGTCTTCTTCATTTTCATCAATATCTGTGCCGATACCTCGGGCGGAGAAATCTTTTTGCCGCGAACCTCGACCCAGGCGTCGCCGTTTTCTGCCCTGATGATCTTATAGGGCATCAGGGCGATATCCTTCTGGACCTCTTTCTCTTCGAATCTGCGGCCGATCAGGCGCTTTACCGCGTATATCGTGTTTTTCGGATTGGTGACGGCCTGCCGTTTGGCCGAAGCGCCGACCAGAATTTCACCGTCTTCGGTGTACGCGACGATGGACGGCGTCGTGCGCGCGCCCTCGGCGTTTTCGATGACTTTCGGCTGGCCGTTTTCCATGACGGCAACGCACGAATTCGTCGTTCCCAGGTCGATTCCAATAATCTTTGCCATAAATTACCTCGCTAATCTGAAAAAATTGCCGCGCTGTTCGCGGGCGATGATTGCATCCGCTTGCCGCTTTCTGCGCATTGCTTTTTACCTATGTCGATGTGGGGCCTTTTCATCCATTTTCAAGCTGAAGTTCCCAAATGTCATAAGATGGCAGATACGGATCATTGGGCGGTCGGATTTTTAGCGACCGAAACCATCGCCGGGCGAATCACCCGGTCATTCAGCGCATACCCTTTCTGGAATACCTGCACCACGGAATTGGGTTCTGCATCCGACTCAACCGTGGTGATCGCCTGGTGGCGGTGCGGATCAAATTTTTGTCCCGCCGGGTTGATTTCAACAATGCGGTTCTTATCGAAGACCGAGTTGAGCTGTTTCAACGTGAGCTCGACACCGCTTTTAAGGCTCTCGAAGGTGACCTTATCGGCTGCAAGCGCGGCTTCGAGGCTGTCCTTAACCGCGAGCAGGTCGCCCGAAAAATTCTCGATCGCGTACTTGTGCGCGCTCGTGATGTCGGCTTGCGCGCGTTTGCGGATATTGTCGGCCTCAGCCTTGGCGCGTAACCACGCATCGTGATGCTCCTGCGCGGAAAGCAAGGCTTGCTTGAGCTGTTCCTCCAGTCCGGGCGTAGCTTTTGCTGCACTCGATGCTTCGCTACCGGAAGGCGCGCCTTCCGGCTGTGGTAAATCGTGCGGCAACGCGCCCGCGACCGACTGCGATTCATCGTTTTCAACGGGGGTTTGGACGTAACGCGTATCCTGCATGGATGACCTCAATTCGGCTTGACCCTTGCTTACTTGGGGTTATAGGAGTTTATTTCAAGAGGCCCACGTAAGTTTTTGATCGGCAATGACTAACATTCTCGTCCATCACGAGTGTATTGCGGTGCCAACCGGGCTTTTCAATGGTGCTCAGCGGGATGCTTGCCGAGCACCACTGCGCTCAGCGCCCAGCTGATGAAGCCATAAACGATGGCGCCCCCGACCGCGGGCCAGAATCCCGCGACGAAGAAGCCTTTTACAAACGACGCGACAAACCAGAACAGCAAGCCGTTGATGACGAAAGTTAGGAGGCCGAGCGTCAGGAGATTGATCGGAAGCGTCAGCAGGATCAGGATCGGCCGGATCAGCGTATTGACCAAACCGAGCACGAGTGCAGTGACGAGCGCGGTATAGAAGCTGTCGACGCGGATCGAGTCGAAGACGTACGGCAGCGCGAGCAGCGCAAGCGCATTTATTACCCAGCCGATGATCAACCTCATGCAGCGCCTTTCAGGATTTGGCGCCGAGCGCCAGCGCACGTTCGCGCGAGCGGTCGCGGGTTTCGGCCGCCGGCTCGGAACCGACCCAGCCGAGCAGGTTGGAGGCGACGATATCGGTGAGCGCGTGGATCCAGTCGTCGCGCTCGTTCAAGCAAGGGATGTAGTGAAAGTCTTTGCCGCCGTTATTGAGGAATATTGTTTTGCCTTCGATCGCGATTTCCTCCAGGGTTTCCAGACAGTCGCTGACAAAACCGGGGCAAACGACATCGACGCGGCCGAGCTTCTGTCTGCCGAGATCCTTCAGCACTTCCGCGGTATAGGGTTTGAGCCATTCGGCGCGGCCGAAGCGCGATTGGAACGTCACCCGATAGTGAGCGGGCGCGAGCTTGAGCGCTTCGGCCAGCAGGCGCGCGGTCGCGTGGCATTCGCAATGATACGGGTCGCCTTTGTCGAGGGTGTAGCGCGGCACGCCATGAAAGCTCATCACCAGCACGTCGGGGCGGCCATTCTTGACACAGTGATCGTTGACGTTCTGCGCCAGCGCGGCGATGTATCCGGGATGATTATGAAAGTGGCGCACGCTGCGCAGCGCCGGCTGGTTGCGCATGGTTGCGAACGCGGCGGCGACGGCGTCGAGCGCCGTTGCGGTTGTGCTTGCCGCGTACTGCGGATAGAGCGGCAGCAGCAGAATACGGTCGCAGCCCTGCTGTCTCAACCGGGCGAGCGTAGCGGCGATTGACGGCTCACCGTAGCGCATGGCGTAATCGACCACCAGCGGCGCCCTGATGCGCTCCCCGAGGTAGCCGCGCAGCATTTTTGCCTGACGCTCGGTGTGGGCCCTGAGCGGCGAGCCGTCGCTGCTCCAGATTTGCGCGTAGCGCCGCGCCGACTGTTTAGGGCGTGTCGTCAGTATGAACAGATTGAGAATCAGCCACCAAGCCGGCCGCCAGATTTCGACCACCCGCGGATCGGACAGGAATTCGCGCAGGTAGGGGCGCAGCGCCGCTGCGGTCGGTGCGGCGGGCGTGCCGAGATTGATCAGCAGCACGCCGGTATTAGACGCGCTGCCGTGCTGGAACGGAGGTTCAGGCGCGTAGCGGGGCATCGCGCTTCATTCTAGCAGGCTGATGCAGGACCCCATGGGGCCCCGAAGGGTTTGCACGAAAAGTGCCCAGCTGCGGCGTTGCGCGCCTCGTCGAACAGAACGAGCGTTCGACCTTCGTCGCGCGCCTTGCATCTGAGCACTTTTCGTGCAAACGCGGCTCCCAGCGGGTTCTGCATCAGC
>DASYSI010000151.1:0-8256 GCA_036003485.1 Burkholderiales bacterium
GTCGCGTGCTGCGGCGTAGGCTATCCATCCTGCCGGCGGATTTTCGAGCGCAACACGGTGAGCGAGCGAAGCGGCCTGCGCGACCACGATTGCGCTGCTGTGGGCAGCGGGTTCGACGAACGCGACGCGGCACTCGGCATCCTCGAGAATGAACCTGAGCGTATCACGCGCAAGCCGCGTGTTGATCGCAACCGGAATGGCGCCGGCGCGCATCGAGCCGAAAAATATCTCGAGAAATTCGACACGATTGCCGACGATCATACCAACGCGTTCGCCGGGAGCGACGCCGAGCTTCGTGAGCAGTCCCGCGACGCGATCGGCGTGTTCATCGAGCTGGCTGTAAGTGACGAAACGCTCAACCCCGCCGTAGAGATCGATCACCGCGACTTTGTCCGCAAAGCGCGCCGCTGCGCCGGAGAAAAAGTAGCCGAGATTGGTATCGCGATTGTTCACTTGCGCTTGCTATGAGCCGCGATCGTGTCCGGAGATGAGTCGCCCGCCGTTGCCGCATGCGCGATCGGATCGTCAGTCATGGACCGGGTTTGGTATGAACCGAGACGGAAAATTCGCGCCGATGAAGTTCAGGTCTGATTATTCGGACTTCAAACGTGCAGCTGTTACGACTTTGGCCCAGCGCTCGATTTCGGCCGCGATGTGCGCGCCGAACGCGTCGGACGAATCTCCAATCGGCTCCAGAGCGTTGGCGGCGAGCTTGTCGCGCGTTTCGGGCATTTTCAGGACTTTGACGATATCCGCGTTCAATCTTGCAACAATTTCTCTGGGCGTAGCGGCCGGAGCGAGCAAACCGTTCCAGGTAGCAGCCTCGAAACCCGGCACTCCTGCTTCCGCCATCGTCGGCAGGTCGGGCAGCGCCGCAGATCGCTTGGCCGAAGTGACGGCAAGCGCACGCAGCCTGCCTGCCTTGGCAAAGGGAATGACCGTGGTCAGATTGGCGAAAGTCATGGTCACCTGTCCGCCTACGAGGTCGGTCACCGCCGGGCTGCCTCCCTTGTAGGGAACATGCACCATGTCCACTTTGGCGAGGAGTTTAAACAATTCGCCCGCAAGGTGAGTCGAGCCGCCGACGCCACCCGAACTATAGGTCAACTCGCCCGGCCGTGCCCGTAACAGCGCGATCAGTTCCTTGACGCTGCGCGCGGGTACGCTGGGATGCACGGCAAGCACGTTCGGCGTCTGCGCGACGTCCGATAATGGAACGAAATCGGAGAATTTGTACGGGACCTTCTTGAACAAACTGAAGTTGACCGCGAATGCGGAGGTGACCATCAGCAACGTGTAGCCATCGGGCGCCGACCGCGCCACGACCTCGGTACCGATCATAGTCCCGCCGCCGGCGCGATTGTCGACGATCACCGGTTGCGACCACAGCTCGGCAAGCTTGGCTCCAATCAGCCGGGCCAGCACATCGGTCGAGCCGCCAGGTGCGAGCGGAACTACGATACGAACCGGCTTCGCTGGATAGTCCTGAGCGTAACTGCAGCCCGCCGCGACCAGAAGCCACGCGCAGCACGCGCGCATGGCTCGAATGTGCCGTGCAATCTCTCCATTTTCTGGCGCGCGATGTTTGCGTTCCATCCCGTATTTCATTTCGCAGCAGAGAGCCTTTCAGGTGGAGTAAAAAGCAGATTCGGAATTCGCCGTGCGCAGTCCATCAGTATGCGACACAAGCCGATTTCTACTATACTCGAAAAGGAATTGACGCTCCACCGTGTCGCGCGCGAGTTGCGCGTATGCCGGCACGACCGGCCCATGAATCGCAACGACGGAGATCGGAATTGGCAGAAAAACGAGGAGTGCTTTTTGTTCCTTATCACGACACGCTGGAGCTGCTGAGCGTCGAGGACGCGTTCGAAGTGTGCGAGCGCGTGTATATGATGCACGCCCGCGGCAGCATCGTTTTGGCGACGCCGCCGAGCTTCAAGCTCGACGTTGGTGACGGCTTCAACAATCACTGGCACGTCAAGGGCGCCTTTCTCAAGGACATTCCCGCCAGCGGAGTCCGGCTTTATAACTACTATGACGACGGCATGCGCAACACGGTCGGCACGCTCGAGTGCGCGCGCTATATCGTCCTGTCAGATCCGCATAGCGGCGAGCCTCTCGCGATTGTCGACGAACACTGGAGCTACGTGCTTCGCAGCGCAGCCTCCGCAGTGCTCGCGTGCAAATGGCTCGCGCCAAAAAACCCGAAGATTCTGGGACTCGTCGGCATCGGGTCGATGGGGACCGCCGCCCTGCGTTGCCTCATCTCGCTGTACCAGTTCGAGGAAATCCGCTGCACCTCGCGCCGGCCCGAAACCCGCGAAGCTTTTGCCGAGAAATGGTCGCACGAGCTGGGCGTCCCCGTGGTGCCCAAGGAATCGATCGAAGACGTTGTGCGAGGCGCCGACATCGTCGTGGGCGGCACCACTTCGGGCGAGATCGTCAGCCGCGAGGCGTGGGTCAAACCGGGAGCCACCTTCATTTCGCTTGCGCGGCGCGAGCTCGATCCGGTGGGATGGGGCAAGATGGACAAGGTCGTGATCGATAGCTGGGAATTCAATATCCTTCAGAAAGAATTCAGGAAGATGATCGAATCCGGCCTGTTTTCGCGTGCGCAGCTGCATGGCGAAATCCAGGAGCTCGTTTCGGGTCAGAAACGCGGCCGCGAGCGCGACGACGAGCGCATTTTGATTCATACCACGGGGCTGGTGTCACAGGACGTTGCGCTGGCGCACTTCCTGTACGAACGCGCGCTTGCGCAGGGCCGCGGAACGTGGCTTCCTGTCGCGCGGCGGGCCGACAGCCCGAACTAACGCAACCGGAGAGGGCATTGTTCAAAATCCTGCATTTAAGTGAGTGTGCGGTCAACCGCATGGAGCCCGGACGCGGCGAACAGATCAAACTGATCAATTCAACGCTGAACACCGAAAATGTCGACGTGCATCTCAATCGTCTCGTGCCCGGCGGCCCGCGTGGCAAGGTCCATCATCATACGAAAACTGACAATGTCTATATCGTAAAACGCGGGGAGGGGACGCTCACGGTTGAAGGGGAAACCCATATTATTCGCGAAGACGATGTCGTTTTTATTCCGGCGGGCATGAAGCACTCGCTCAGCAATCTCAGCGCGACCGTGTTCGAGATTTTTGAGATTTATGCCCCGTCCGGTAGACATTTCGATTTCGTTCCTGACGAGTAGACGATCAGAGGTACACTTTGCACTCACGTGCGGCTCACTGCCCATATCGGCCATCCCGAAAGTGAAATATGAGCGTCATCGAATCCAAGCTGGAAAAAATGGGGTTGAGCCTTCCGCAAACCCACGCGTACCCAAACCCCAACCGCACAGCGTGCATTCAGGTCGGTAACCTGTTGTTTCTTTCCGGGCATGGCCCCGGACGCCATCCGATGCCGGGCGGCATCAAGCAGCATGGAAAGGTCGGAACGGAAGTGACCGAACAGGAAGCCTACCAGGCCGCGCGCGCGGTCGCGCTGCTGATGATGGCGTCGATCAAGCAGTCGCTCGGTGATCTCGATCGCGTCAAGCGCGTAGTGCGGCTGCTCGGGATGGTCAATTCAGCGCCCGGCTTCGAGCGTCAGTTTGCCGTAATCGACGGGGCATCGGACCTGTTTTTCGAGCTGTGGGGACCGGAATTCGGAAAACACGCGCGCGCGGCAGTGGGCGTCGCGGAGCTCCCGCGCCGCGCGGTGCTCGAGATCATGGGAGAGTTCGAGGTAAGCACGTAACGTGAAACTGCACCGTCGTTAACGTGGAAATCAAATGTCTGAGAAAGTAATTGCGAGTACCTGCAAGGAATGTTCGGTGCGCTGTGGATCGCTGATCTACCTGCGCGACGATGAGGTTGTGAGGATCACCGGCAATCCCGCGCATCCCGGTTCACGCGGCGCATTCTGCATCAAGGGCGTGCACGCGCCGGTGACTGCGCGCGAACATCCTGACCGGCCGCTTCACCCTCTGCGGCGCACGGGGGCACGCGGCGAGGGCAAATGGGAGCGCGTTACGTGGGACGCGGCGCTCGACGCAATCGCCGATCGTATCGGCAGCGTCAAACGACAATATGGGCCGCTTGCGGTCGCGGGCGCGGTCTCAAATCATTTTGTGAGCAGGGGAGTCGCGATGACGCAGCTCCTGCGCAGCGTCGGTTCCCCGAATTACATGATCAACCAGGATTTGTGCCAGGGATGCCGTTATACCGCCGCGATGCTGTCCGGTGTGGGCGCCCAACCCGCCAATGAAATCGAGCAGACGCGCTGTATTTTGGTAGTCGGCAAAAGTCCGTCGGATTCGAGCGTCGTGCAGTGGATGCATATCAAGGCGGCCAAGCGGCGCGGCGCGAAGCTGATCGTGATCGACCCACGGCGAACGCCCATTGCGCGGCTTGCTGACAACTGGCTGCAAATCAGGCCCGGCACTGACGCGGCGCTGGCTTTGTCGATGATCCACGTCATGTTCAGCGAAAATCTGATCGATCACGATTTTGTCGAGCACTGGTGCACGGGCGTTGCAGAGCTGCGCGAGCGCGCGCAAAAATATCCGCCGCAAACCGCGTCCGATATCACCGGCGTCACGTCGCAGCAGATCGTTGCCGCGGCCCGTATGTTCGCTGGCGAAAAACCGGGCTGCATGGTTCTCGGGCACGGCATCGACGCGCAGGCAAACGGCGTGGCGACCGTGCTGTCGTTTCACGCGCTGCTTGCGCTGACGGGAAACATCGACCGCGCGGGCAGCAACCGCTTCGCGAAACCGCTGCGCGGATTCAGGGATTATTTCAGCATCATCAACGACCCAAAGCTCCGGATGCCGGCGGAACGCGAGCGAAAAATCATCGGCGGCGAACAGTATCCGCTCTGGTCCGGACCTGAAAGCTGGTCCAAGTCCGCCCACAATCCGTCGCTCATACATGCGATCAACACCGGCGAACCATATCCGGTGCGCGCGTTATATGTGAGCGGGGTAAATATCGTCTGCACCTATCCGGGTATGCAGAACACGATTGCCGCGCTCAAAAGTCTGGATTTGCTCGTGGTTGCGACCGACCATATCACGCCGACGGCTGAGCTCGCGGACTTCATTTTGCCCAAGACCACCTTGCTCGAGGAAGAGGACATCTCGGGCGATCCCGGCGGTCCGTGCTTAACGGCGGTGCAGCGCGCGCTGCCGCCGCGCGGCGAGGCGCGCACCGATATTGAGATTGCAATCGGCTTGCGCGACAAGTTGCGCGAGCGCGGACTGCTCGATTTCGAGTTGCTGCCGTGGAACAGCCATCGCGAGCTGCTCGACTTTCAGCTCAAGGAAACCGGCATTGGGTTTGACGAGATATGCGAGACGGGATTTCACAAGATCCCATTCGGTTACGAGGAGTACCGCCAGCAGGGATTCAAGACTCCGAGCAAAAAGATCGAGCTCTGGTCGCATCGCCTCGAGGACTCGGGCTACGATCCGGTGCCGGACTATCGCGCGCCCGGCTACGCGCAGCCGGATGCGGAATTCGATCTCGTGCTGCTGACCGGCATCCGTAGCATGGCTTATCATCATTCGCGTTTCCGCAATCACGCGTGGGCGCGCAAAATTCAGGACGCTCCCGAATTGCGCATACACCCGCGCACTGCCGAGCGCCTGGGCGTGTGTGATGACGATTGGGTGTGGATGCGCACGCGCGGCGGCGCAGGACGAACGCTGCTCAAGGCATGGGTGACCGAAGACGTGCCGCCTAATGTAGTTGCAACGGGTATGGGCTGGTGGTATCCCGAGGCGCCGGGCGCCGATCGCGGCGCGCTGACATTTAACGTGGATGCCGCGATCAGTTACGGACCGCCGTGGGATCCGATATCGGGCTCGCCGGAAGCGCGCAACTGCGCCTGCAAGTTAAGCCGCGCGGACCCCGCCGAGCTTGCCCAGTTTGGTTTCGATTTCATGCAACAGACAAGTGATGCGCCAGGCTTCAAAGTCACCGCCTAGACTGCTGTGCGCCGCGCTGCTGGCGGCGGTCATCTCCGTCCACGCCGAGAGTTACCCCGACAAACCGATCCGCATGATCGTCGGCTTTCCGCCGGGCGGCGGTGCGGATATCGTGGCGCGCATCGTGGCGGCACCGCTTGCCGAACAGTTGGCAACCCAGATTGTCGTCGACAACCGTCCGGGTGCGGGTTCGATGACCGGCACCGGGGTCGCGGCCAAGGCGATGCCCGACGGCTATACGTTGCTGTTCGCAACTACGAGCTTCACCATCAATCCGAATCTGTACAAAAACGTTCCGTACGATCCGGTCAAGGACTTCGCTCCGATCGCGCAGGTCGGCTCGTCGCCGTTCGTGCTGGTGGTGCAAGCCGCGATGCCGGTCAACACGCTGCAGGAATTAATCGCACTCGCAAAGTCGAAGCCGCTTACGCTCAATTATTCGACCGGCGGCAACGGCAGCACTGGCCACCTCGCTGGCGAGCTTTTCAGGAGCATGTCGAAAATCGAGATACAGCACGTTCCCTACAAGGGGCTCGCGCCGGCGTTGACCGATTTACTCGGAGGTCGGGTGCAGATGACGATGTCCAGTCTGCCGTCGTGCATCGGATATGTAAAAGCGGGCCGTCTCAAGGCCCTCGCGATTACGACTACCAACAGGCTTGCCATGATTCCAGATACGCCAACGATGTCCGAGTCGGGACTCTCGGGCTACAACGTCGATCAATGGTACGGTTTATTGACTGCGGCAGAAACGCCCACGCCCAGCGTGCAAAAGGTGTATCGCGCGCTCACAGGTTTCCTGCGCGAGCCCGATGCCGCGTTAAGCGGGCATTACGCAGTTCTGGGTGTGGTACCGACGCTCGGCACACCTGAGCAGTTCAGGACTTTGATCAGGTCGGAGCTCGCGCTGTGGGCGAGAGTGGTCAAAGACTCGGGAGCCAAGGCAGATTAGCGGCGGGTACTATGCGCCGCGATACGGACGGCGCGATTGGCGCCGGACGAGACGAATCCATCGCACCCGTGCTTGCTACGATTATCTTCATGTCTGTCCTGCCATTTCGCGTGCGGTGTGATTGCGGCCGCCTCGCGTCGATTCTCGCGCTTGGCTGCATCGTGTTGTCGATGCGTTGCGCGGATGCAGCGGCGGCCTCGCCCTTTGAGCATAACCCGGAAGTCGAGACCTTCATTGAGCAACTCGTCGCAGGTCATCAATTCGACCGGCGCGAGCTGCGCCGCTTGTTCCGGCACGCGCGGATCCAGACCGGCATTCTGCGTGCGATGTCGCGCCCGCGCACGGCATTACCCTGGTACCAGTACCGTGCAAGCCAGCTCACCGAGGCCCGGATACAAGGCGGCGTCGAATATTGGCAAAGCCATGCCGCTACGCTTGCGCGTGTCAGCGCGGAGTACGGAGTGCCGCAGGAGATCATCGTCGCCACCATCGGATTAGAGACGTTCTACGGCCGCAACACGGGAACGAGCAAGGTGTTCGATGCGCTGGCAACGCTGGCGTTTGCCTATCCGCCACGCGCCGAACTATTCCGCGGTGAGCTCGAGCAGTTTCTGTTGCTTGCGCGTGAGTCAAACTTCGATCCGACGCGAAGCAAAGGTTCATATGCGGGCGCGCTGGGTATCGCGCAGTTCCTGCCCAGCAGCTACCGGCGCTACGCGGTCGATTTCGATGGCGATGGCAAGCGCGATTTGTGGAACCACGAGGATGCGATCGGCAGCATCGCGAATTACTATCGCAGCTACGGCTGGAAGACGGGTGAGCCGGTGATCGTAGCGATCGAGCGTCAGCCGGAGACCGCGGGCGACGCGTTCAGCCAGTTGCTCGAGCGCGGGCTCTTGCCGCATGCGACGGCCGCTGCAGTCAAACAAAGTGGGGTAACGCCGGCTGAACCGGTGGACGACAACGCTCTGGTCAGCGTATTCGGCGCAGAAAGTGATGACGGAATGAGCTATTGGATGGGCTTCAATAACTTCTACGTCATTACGCGCTACAACCGCAGCATCAATTACGCCCTGTCGGTCTACGAGCTGTCGCAGGAGTTGCGCCGCGCGCGTTTTCGCGCGGAGTAACGCTTCAGCGCCGAATCGCGACCAGATGCTCGAACTCGAGACTGACGTTACAATCAGTGCAGTCAAGATTCGAACTCCAGTGGGATGCAGATTTGCGATTTACCGTAATAATTTTGCTGGTGATGCTCGGCGGCTGCGGCATGCTGCCGCGCAGCCCTGAACCGGTTTCCAAGCCAGCACCCGATGCGGTG
>DASYSI010000152.1:0-6138 GCA_036003485.1 Burkholderiales bacterium
TGAAGCTTGCCGGCGCCTACTGGCGCGGTGACCCGAAGAATGAAATGCTGCAGCGGATCTACGGCACTGCGTGGGCGAAAAAAGAAGATCAGGACGCTTACCTGCATATGCTCGAGGAGGCGGAGAAACGCGATCATCGCAGGCTCGGCAAGCAGCTCGATCTGTTCCACATGCAGGACGAGGCGCCGGGACTCGTGTTCTGGCACCCGCATGGCTGGACGATATGGCAGCAGGTCGAACAGTACATGCGGCGCGTTTACCAGGACAACGGCTACCTCGAAGTACGCTGCCCCCAGATACTCGACCGCACGCTATGGGAGAAGTCGGGACATTGGGAAAACTTCCGCGAGAACATGTTCACGACCGAGTCGGAAAAGCGCGACTTCGCGATCAAGCCGATGAACTGTCCAGGCCACATACAGATATTCAATTCCGATCTGCGCAGCTATCGCGAGCTGCCGTTGCGTTACGGCGAATTCGGCGCGTGCCACCGCAACGAGCCGTCGGGCGCGTTGCACGGCATCATGCGCGTGCGCGGGTTTACACAGGACGACGGCCATATCTTTTGCAGCGAAGAGCATATCCAGGCAGAAGTCACGGCTTTCACGCGCCTGCTGCAAAAGGTCTATGCTGATTTCGGGTTTGCCGAAATCATTTATAAACTTGCCACCCGACCGGTCAAGCGCGTCGGCGCGGACCTGCTGTGGGACAAGGCTGAACGCGCGCTCGTCGCCGCGCTCGAATCACATGGGCTTGATTACGAGAACCTGCCGGGCGAAGGCGCTTTCTACGGTCCAAAAATCGAATATCATCTCAAAGACAGTATCGGACGCTCGTGGCAGTGCGGCACGATGCAGGTCGATTTCTCGATGCCGGGCCTGCTCGGCGCCGAGTACGTCACCGAGGACAACGCGCGCGCAACGCCCGTGATGCTGCACCGGGCGATTGTCGGGTCGATGGAGCGCTTCATCGGCATTCTGATCGAACACTATGCCGGGGCATTCCCGGTGTGGCTGGCGCCGGTGCAGGTCGTGGTCATGAATATCACCACGAATCAGGCCACTTACGCCGCTCAGGTGCTCGATTTGCTCAAGGGCGCCGGCCTTCGTGCTGAATCCGACTTGAGGAATGAGAAAATAACCTATAAAATTCGCGAACATAGTCTGCAAAAGCTGCCTTATCAGGTGATCGTCGGCGATAAGGAAATGGCGGCGCAGACAGTTGCCGTGCGGACCCGCAAAGGCGAAGATCTCGGCCAGATGCCGATTCAGGTTTTCGTCGAGCGCCTCTTACGCGAGGCGCAGCAGCTCGGTCGCACGGCATAACTTTTTAGTTAAAGGGGTTTTTTTATAGTACAGGAAAAAGAGCCGCGTATTAACGGCGAGATAAACGTGCCCGAGGTCAGGCTGATCGGCCCCAATGGCGAGCAGGTTGGCATCGTCGCTATCGCAGTGGCGAATTCGCAAGCGGAAGCCGCGGAACTTGATCTGGTTGAAATTGCACCGACGGCCGTGCCTCCGGTGTGCCGGATCATGGATTACGGCAAGTTCAAGTACCGCGAGAGCAAGAAGCGGCACGAGGCGAAGCTCAAACAAAAACAGATCATTGTCAAAGAGGTCAAATTTCGCCCCAGCACCGACGAAGGCGACTATAAGATCAAATTGCGCAATCTGATTCGCTTCCTCGAAGAGGGCGATAAAACCAAGGTCACGCTGCGCTTTCGCGGTCGTGAAATGGCGCATCAGGAATTTGGCTATCGGCTGATCGAGCGCGTCAAAAACGACCTTGAGCCGTACAGCGTGATCGAACAGTTTCCAAAGATGGAAGGGCGCCAGATGGTGATGGTGCTATCGCCCAAGAAAGTCGTCAAGCCGACGGCGGCAGCGGCCAAGAAATCACCAAAACCGGCCGCGGCCGTTGCGGCACCTGCCGAAGCTGCGGTCGCAAAAAAGTAGTTGCACTTTAGAAGTAGTCGTCCGGGTTCCCGAAGTCTTCCCGGTGGGAAGCACCCGGCGCTATATTAGAAAAGGAGCAGTCATGCCCAAGATGAAGACGAAAAGCGGTGCTAAGAAGCGCTTCAAGGTCTCCGCCAGCGGCCGTATCAAACGCGGAAGCGCGTTCATGCGCCATATCCTGACCAAAAAATCGACCAAGCGCAAACGTCAGTTGCGCGGCGGCACACGCGTGCATGAGAGCGATTCGCGCTCCGTACGCTCTATGCTTCCCTACGCGTAAGGAGCCTGAGCCATGCCCAGAGTCAAACGTGGCGTAACCTCACGCGCCAGCCATAAGAAAGTCATTGCGCGCGCCAAGGGTTTCCGCGGCCGCCGCAACAATGTTTTCCGGATTGCCAACGAAGCGGTGATGCGCGCCGGCCAGTATGCGTATCGCGACCGCCGCAACAAAAAGCGTGATTTCCGCAGCCTGTGGATCACACGCATCAACGCCGCGGTGCGCGAGCACGGCTTGTCGTATAGCGTGTTCATGAACGGGCTGAAGAAAGCAGCGATCGTGGTCGACCGCAAAGTGCTCGCCGACATCGCGGTGCTCGATAAGCCGGCGTTTACGAAGTTCGTCGAAAAAGCCAAGGCCAGCCTCGGCGTCTAAACATATACGACGACAAAAAGGAGGCTGATCTCAGCCTCCTTTTTTTTCGGGTCCGGCATGCGATGGAAAAACTCGAGAATATCGTTCAGGAAGCACTCAAGTTGTTTGCGGGCATCGAAGATGCCGCGCAGCTCGAGCAGGTCAAGGCGCGCTACCTCGGCAAGGGCGGCGCGCTGACCGAACTGCAAAAGAGCCTCGGGACGCTGCCCGCTGAACAAAGGCCGGCAATGGGTGCACGCTTTAATGCCGCCAAGGAGCAACTCGAGGCAGCACTCGGCGCGCAGCGCGAGAAGATCCGGTCGCTAAAACTCGAGGCGCAGCTTACGCAGGAAGCGCTCGA
Organism: Burkholderiales bacterium; assembly: GCA_036003485.1. Classification (GTDB taxonomy): domain Bacteria; phylum Pseudomonadota; class Gammaproteobacteria; order Burkholderiales; family SG8-41; genus PALSA-1004. The sequence goes on from DASYSI010000152.1 coordinate 2,948, forward strand.
CGTCACGCTGCCGGGACGCGGATTGGGCACCGGGGGCGTGCATCCGGTCACGCGCACGCTCGAGCGCATGGAGGAACTGTTCCATTCGCTGGGCTTCGAGGTCGCCGATGGTCCCGAAATCGAGACCGACTACTACAACTTTACCGCGCTCAACCAGCCCGCGAACCATCCGGCGCGCTCGATGCACGACACGTTCTACCTCGACGACGGCAAGCATTTGCTGCGCACTCACACCTCACCCATCCAGATCCGTTACATGGAAACGCACCGGCCGCCGATCAAAATCATCGCTCCGGGACGCGTCTATCGAGTCGACTCCGATGCGACACACTCTCCGATGTTCCACCAGATCGAAGGTTTGTGGATCGATGAGCACATCAGCATGGCGGATCTGAAAGGCGTGATTACCGATTTCGTACGCTGTTTTTTCGAGCGCGACGATTTGAAACTCCGTTTTCGCCCGTCTTTCTTTCCGTTCACCGAGCCGTCGGCCGAAATCGACATGAGTTTTGGCGACGGCTGGCTCGAAATCGGCGGCTGCGGCATGGTGCATCCGAACGTAATGATGAACGTCAATATCGACAGTGAGAAATATCAGGGTTTCGCATTCGGCCTCGGGCCCGACCGCCTGACGATGCTCAGATACGGCGTCAATGACCTGCGCCTGTTCTTCGAGAATGACCTGCGGTTTCTGACCCAGTTTAATTCATGAAATTTTCCGAAAACTGGCTGCGCACTATCGTCAACCCGCCGCTTGCCAGCCGCGAGCTGGCGGACGTGCTGCTGATGTCCGGCATCGATGTCGAGGCTGTAGAGCCAGCCGCGCCGGCTTGCGAGAACGTGGTTGTGGCGGAGGTGATTGAAGTACAAAAGCATCCGGATGCGGAACGTCTCACGGTGTGCCGAGTCAACGCCGGCGGCGCTCCGCTCACCGTCGTATGCGGTGCGGAAAATGTGGCTGCCGGCATGCGCGTGCCGCTCGCGCGCGCCGGCGCGAGACTGTCGGGTATCGAAATCAAAAAAACGAAAGTGCGGGGCGTCGAATCGAGCGGTATGCTCTGCTCGGCCAAAGAACTGGGCCTCGCCGAAGATGTGCCCGGACTGCTGCTACTTCCTGTTGACGCGCCGATCGGGACCGATATTCGTAACTATCTCGAACTCGACGATCATCTCATTACGATCAAACCGACACCCAACCGCGGGGACTGCCTGAGCATAAACGGTATTGCGCGCGAAGTCGCCGCAATCACCGGCAGCGTGCTCAAGCCGGTCGCCACGCCCGCGGTGCACGCAGCGTCGTCTGATCGCATCGAGATTGAAGTGGAGGAAAAGAGCGCGTGCCCGCGCTACTGCGGCCGCATTGTGCGCGGCGTCAACGCGCGCGCTGCGACGCCGCGCTGGATGGTGCAGCGCCTTGAGCGCAGCGGATCGCGCAGCGTCAGCGCAATCGTCGACGTGACCAACTATGTGATGCTCGAGCTCGGCCAGCCGCTGCATGCGTTCGACTACGCGCGCATCGATGGCGGCATACGCGTGCGCTTTGGCTACAACGACGAAAAGCTCACGCTGCTAAACGGGACCGAAATTGCATTGGATGCGAAGCTGCTCGTGATCGCAGACGCGCGCAAGCCACTGGCGCTTGCGGGCATCATGGGCGGCAAAGACAGCGCGGTCACGCTCGATACCGGCGATATCCTGCTTGAGGGTGCGTTTTTCGATCCGGCGGTGATCGCGGGCAAGGCGCGCGAGCTCGGCCTGAGCTCCGATTCGTCGTACCGCTTCGAGCGCGGCGTCGATTTTGCAGCGACCCTGCAGGCGATGGAGCGCGCTACCCAACTGGTGCTCGAAATCTGCGGCGGTACTGCGGGCCCGGTGTGCGAGGCGAGCGCAACGCTGCCGCTGCGCAAACCGCTGCGATTGCGGCGCGCGCGCGCACAACGCCTGCTCGGTATCGAGCTCAGCAATCAGCAGATCGCCGCCGTATTTCGGCGGCTGGGATTCGAGTTCGACGCGCACGGCGATGATTTCATCGTTACGCCGCCGAGCTTTCGCTTCGATCTTGCGATCGAGGAGGATTTGATCGAGGAAGTGGCACGCGTTCACGGTTACGACAAAATTCCAGCCGAGCAGCCCAGCGCGCGCAGCGCGATGCTGCCCGCAACCGAAACGCACGTCGGCGTCAAAACGCTGCGCACGCTGCTCGTCGCGCGCGACTATCAGGAGATCGTTAGTTATAGCTTTGTCGATCGCGAGTGGGAGATCGATTTCTGCGCCAATGAAGATCCCATCGCGCTCATCAATCCGATTGCGGCGCAGCTGAACGTGATGCGATCGAGTCTGATCGGCAGCCTGGTCAACTGCCTCAAGCTCAATTTGAGCCGGCAACAGGAGCGCGTGCGATTGTGCGAGATCGGACGCTGCTTCTCGCGTGAGCAATCCGGCTATCGGCAGGACATGATGTTGGGCGGTTTAGCCTACGGAGGTGCGGTCGCCGAACAATGGGGCGCCCCGAAGCGCAACGTCGATTTCTACGACGTCAAATCCGATGTCGGGGCTTTGACCCGCGCACGCGATATCCGTTTCGAGGCCGCGCACCACCCGGCTTTTCACCCGGGACGCGCGGCGCGGATCTTCGTCGGAGGGGCGCAGGCCGGCTGGATAGGCGAGTTGCACCCCCGACTGCAGCAGAAATATGATTTACCCTTGCCGCCAATGGCTTTCGAGCTAAACCTCGAAATTATCGCAAGTCGCAAACTGGCTCATTACTTGGATTACTCGCGACAACCGGTCGTGCGGCGGGACATTTCGGTCGAGGTGCCGCAGGAGGTGAATATTCAAACCATGCTGGATAGCCTCAAAAAGCGTGCGCCTAAGATCGTTTGCGAGGTCGCGCTCTTTGACGTGTATCGCGGCAAAGGCATTGATTCAGATAAAAAAAGTGTTGCGTTTCGGTTACTATTGCAAGATACTCATAAAACACTGACCGACGCAGAGGCTGAAGCCGCCAAACAGCAGCTGGTTCATGTGTTACAAGAAGAATTTCAAGCAAAGCTCCGCAAATAAGGGGAAAATATGACTCTAACCAAGGCCGAGTTGGCAGACTTGCTGTTTGAGAAGGTCGGTTTCAACAAACGCGAGGCCAAGGATATGGTGGAGTCGTTCTTTGAAGAGGTCCGCCTGGCACTTGAAAA
>DASYSI010000153.1:0-6677 GCA_036003485.1 Burkholderiales bacterium
GTCGGCGGATTTTGAGCTGGGTTCTAACCAAAGGAGCATACCGATGGCAAAGTTACGTCACATAGCGATGGTCGTCGAGGAGATGGAGAAGACGGCGCAGTTCTACGAGAAGTCTTTCGGGATGGAGCGTGTGCGGCAGACGGACACGGCGATCGGGCTATCGGATGGAGTCGTAAGCCTGGTGATCATACATCCGTCAAATGTCAACATGAAAGGAGATAGCCGCCGGGGATTGCACCATTTCGGATTTCTCGTTGACGACATGGACCAGGAATCAGCGAAAGTCGAAGCCAACGGCGCTGTCCGCCACGGCGGAATCATCAGCTCCGAACGCGGGACGGAGACCGAGCGCAAATATCGCGATCCAAACGGGCAGGTGTTCGACCTGACCAGTCCCGAATACGCGCGCGATTTTTGGCGCGTTGCGGTGTAAAACCGGCGGCGAGCACGTCGACCTGTTCGCTGCCACTCGACGCCCATCATGAAATTTAGTTACGGAGCGCCGACGCCGGCCGCTTTGAGCACCGTGCCGATATTCGCGATCTCCGATTTCATGAGCGCCGTCAGCTCTTCGGGCGAGCCCGGCGCGGCCTCGGTTCCCGCTTTTAGAAAAATGTCTTTGGCTTCGGCCGATTGAAGGTAGCGCACGACTTCCTGGTTCAGCCGGGCGACGATCGCCGCAGGCGTTTTAGCCGGCGCGAACAACGCATGTAGCGCTTCCGAGAGGTAACCCGGTAATCCTGAATCAGCGATCGTCGGCAGCCCGGGCGCGAGCGCGGAAGGCCGCGCGCTGCCAACCGCGATCGCCCGCAGCCGTCCCGACTTCACGTGCGGCGCCGCTCCGCCTGCCGATGCAAACATCGCATGAACTTCGCCACTCATCACCGCGGTCATCGCGGGCGCGGTGCCCTTGTACGGGATGCGCACGAGGTTCACTTTGGCCATGTGGTTGAACAATAGTGCCGCGAGGTAATTCGAGCTGCCTGTTCCGCCTACTGAAACATTAAGCTCGCCCGGTCTGGATCGGGCCATCGCAATGAGCTGCCTGACGGATTTCACTGGCATCGAGGGATGGACAACCAGAATGCTCGGCGCCCTGTCGACCAGCGTGATCGTTGCAAAATCTTTGATGGGATCGTATGACACTTTCTCGAGGAGCGGCCCGATCCAATGCGCGCTGCCGGTGACGAGCAGGGTATACCCATCCGGCGCTGCTTTGGATACGAGTTCCGCCAGCAGAACAGTCGGTCGATTATCAACTACCACTTGCTGATCGAGCGGGCCGGAAATTCCCCGTGCGATCAAACGCGCCGGGAAATCGTTGCCGCCGCCGGCGGGAGACGTAACGATGCGAATCGGTCTGCTCGGATAGTCCTGGCCCGACGCGCCGCCTGCGCTAAACCCGATAAGGCCGAACGAGACCAGACGAACGATGCAATGCGTTTTCGACATGAAGTTTTCTCGATATTCACACGCGTGGATCGATCCTACACGATGCCGTACAGGTATTTAATTCCAAGGTGCACGACCTCGAGCAGGATGACTGTCACGAGCAGCCTGAATACCCAGATTTTTGCATTGACCATCTGCGCCATGCGCGCGCCGATGAAACCGCCGCCGATGCTGCCTGCGGACAGGATGCCGCCAGCCTTCCAGTCAACCAGGTGGCCTTCGTAGAACACTGCAAGCGCGGCAAAGGCGCCGATACCTACAAACAGGGTTTTATAGATATTGGCCTGTAGCATATCCATGCGCACTAACAGCACGAGGATGAGCAGGAAGTAGGTTGCGCAGTCCAGCACGATAAACCCGCACCAAAAGCCTGCGCCAAACAACGCCAACCAGACCTGTGCGTTTATCACGATGTCGACACGCGCGCGTTCGGCCAACAAGCTTTTAATTTTGGTGAACAGCAGCAGCAATGCGATCAAGACGGCGGCGGTAATCATTAGCCCCATCTGCCGCGACGGCAGTAACTCTGCCGACAATGCGCCTGCGATCGTGCCTGCAAGTACGGGCGGAGTCAGGCGCGCGGCGAGCCGCCAGTCCAAGCCTTCACCGCGCTGAAAAGTGAATAGTGCAGCGATGGCACCGGCGAGCACGGGCAGGCGATTGGTTGCGTTGGCTGATCCCGGATCCATACCCAGAAAAATCATCGCGGGCAAAGACACAGCCGATCCGCTGCTCGCGAGCGTATTCAGAAATCCGCAAAAGACTCCGGCAAACAGAAGCAATACCGCTTCAAGCACGGGATTCATGGAGAACTTTGATCCTCCGCCAAGGCGGTAAACGTAACTTGGGTTCCAGCGCAGATCAGAATCGCAATCGCTAGTTGATCCGAAGGTTCGTGGCCTTGACCAGTTTCTCCATCGTATCGTAGTCCTTTGCAAATTTGGCTTTGAACTCTTCCGGCGTGGCCGGGGCAGCGGCTGCGGCGCCGTCAGCGGCGAGGTACTTCATCGTTTCCGGCGTGTTGATGCCTTGCTTCACGACGAGATTGATCGCCCGGATGATGGCGCGCGCCGTACCGGCGGGCGCGAACAGACTGTATGTGTTGTGCCACTCGAAGCCCGGCACGCCCGATTCGGATATCGTCGGCACATCGGGGAATACCGGAGTGCGCCGAGCCCCCGTGACAGCGATGACTCTGAGCGTGCCGTTCTTGATGTACGGCGCGCTCGAAACCGTGCTGGCGAACATCAGGTGAATCTGTCCGCTCACGATATCGATCATCGCGGGCGCCGCGCCTTTGTACGGCACATGCACCATGTCCACTCCGGCCATGGACTTGAAGTACTCCATGGCCAGGTGCCCCGTCGAGCCCAGTCCCTGCGAGCCATAGCTGAGTGCTCCGGGTTTGCTTCGCGCGTACGCGATCAGTTCCTTGACCGTGCGCACCGGCAGCGACGGGTTGACGACCATCGCATACATCGTGGAAGTCATCTGCACGATCGGCGTAAAAACCTTGCGCACGTCGTACGGAACTCTCTTGAATACCCCGTTGACCAGTATCGAGTCCGACGCGCCCAGCAGCGTGTAGCCGTCCGCGGGGGCCTGCGCCACGATATCCATTCCTATCACCGAGCCACCGCCGGGGCGATTGTCGACGATGACGGACTGGTTCCACCGCTCGCTGAGCTTCTGCGCGCCGACGCGAGTGATCGTATCGAGGCCGCCACCGGGTGCGATTCCGATTACGATGCGTAGGGGACGATTGGGATAATCGGCCGGTTTTTCCTGAGCGAGGGCCACTGCTGCGATGCATGCAAAAACAACGAGCGCAGCGCGCGGAACGCATTCGGAAATCTTATCTTGTGGACTCAACATCATTGAATCAATCCTTCAAAAGATCGCGAATTCATTATTAAAATCTACTCCGAAGGTGGGGATTTGGCCAGCGCCACGATAGGATTCAACTCTTCAATTTAAGCAGCCCTGCCCGCATCGGCTGCCAGTCGTCAATGATAGGATAAACTTCTTCGCGTGCCGCGTACAAATGCGTACGCGTGGGTATTCGTTTACGGGGAAAGGCGATGATCGATATCGCAATCAAAAAATGGCTGAATCGAAACTGAGTCCTCGGGATCTGAACAAAATCGCCACTGGCACGCTGGAACATTACAACCAGCACGCACAGGATTTTTGGGAAGGCACGCGCGATCACGATGTCAGCCAGAACATCGAAGCGTTCTTGCGGCATATCGAAGGCAATGCGCCGTTTACGCTCCTCGATTTCGGTTGCGGGCCTGGACGCGATCTCAAGGTTTTTGCTGAGCGCGACCACCGTGCGATAGGTTTGGAAGGCGCCACCTGTTTTGCCGACATGGCGCGCGTGTACAGCGGGTGTGAAGTGTGGGAGCAGGATTTCCTTAAGCTCGACCTGCCCGACAGCTATTTCGACGGCGTCTTCGCCAACGCTGCGCTGTTCCATATCCCGAGCCAGGAATTGCCGCGCGTGCTGCTGCAACTGAATGCAACGTTGAAACCGCGCGGCGTGTTGTTCGCCTCGAATCCGCGCGGCCGCAACGACGAAGGCTGGAATCGCGGACGCTATGGCGCGTATCACGATCTTGAGACATGGCGCCGCTATGTGACAGCGGCGGGATTCGTTGAGCTCGATCACTATTATCGACCCGCCGGCATGCCGCGCGAGCTACAGCCGTGGCTCGCGAGCGTCTGGCGCAAAGCGTGACCGTGATCACCATTTGCGCGAGTCGCTCGTCTACCTCGACGTGCCCGCCATGCAGCAGCTCGAAGCCTATATCGGCGGCGCGGGCAGTCTTCTTGACGCGTCGCGAACCCGGATTGCGCTGCGGCCGCTCTGTCCCGCCCGGGGACTATCCTACAGCCGGATCAGCATACTCCTACGTCATTTCTCGACCGCAAGGTTTACGCTCTATTCGTTTACCGTCCGGGAAAGCGATTTTATGGCATCCAACATGCAGGAAAAACTTGAGAAGGTCGTGAGTTCAGGAACCGGCACGAAAGGAAAAAATCTTCCAGGTCAGAAGCAGCCGAAATGTGTCACCGGGCCCGCCAAATCCGGCGCGACCTGCAGCAAGAAAAACAAAAAAGAAATCGTGACCTCAGTCGGGTCGTGACGATCCTCGTCGACGCGGGTCAGTCGAGCGGTACCAATCCACTCAGCGTGGCGAAGCACGTGGTCTTGGCGGCCGCGATGAAATCTCGAACGTACGGCTCAGCGGCCATGTCTTTCGTGGTTGCGGCGTAAAGGTCGCTCCATAATCCCCGGGCGCCGATGCGGCGCGCGATTACATAGTCGTGATCCACGTAGCTCTTGATGCCCCAGCTCGGCAATGCGGCGATACCGCGGCGGCTTGCCACGAGCTGCAGAATGGCGACGGTCAGCTCCGCGGTGCGTCGTTTGAAACGCATATCCGCCGGTTTCAGTACGTGCCGGATAACATCGATCCGGTCTTCGGGCACCGGGTAGGTGATCAGCGTTTCGCCCGAGAAATCCTCCGCCCGCAGGATGCGTTTGGCGCGCAGACGGTGCTCGGGCGGCATCACCGCGAGAATTTCAAAGCGGAACAGCGGTTGATACGCAATTGCGCGCCGGCGTACGGCCTGCGCGACGATCACCAGATCCGCGCGGCCGTCGCGCAGCAGGTGCAGCGGGTCGCTGTGAAAACCGGACACGAGATCGAGCTCGATTTCGGGCCAGTTCCCGCGAAACGTGTCCATGATCGGCATCAGCCAGTCAAAACACGTATGACATTCGAGCGCGATGCGCAGTGTGCCGGCGGGTTTGCTGCCGAGTCTCAGCACGTCGCGCTCGGCGGCCTGTATTTCGAGCGCCACCGCCTTCGCCGCAGCGACCAGACGCAGGCCGGACTGCGTCAATACGACCGACTGGCCGTGCCGCTTTACGACGGGCGCACCATAATGCGCGCTCAGCGCTTTTAACTGATGCGAAACCGCCGATTGCGTGAGATGCAGTCGCTGCGCGGCGCGCGAAACGCCGCCGGCTTCCGCCAGCGCGGTCAGCATCCTCAAATGACGTATTTCGAGGATTGATTCAGCCATATATGAATACGATTCATTAATATACAAATAACTTTCATTGGATTCATAATACAGTTTGCGCCACGATCGCTGCTTTGACAACAGGAAGGCATCATGGCTGTCGCCCATAACCTCGGTTTTCCGCGCATCGGTAAAGCGCGTGAGCTCAAGCGCGCGCTCGAATCGTTCTGGCACCGCGATATCGATGACGCGCAGATGCGGGACGCCGCCGTTCAATTGCGCCGGCAACACTGGCTCCTCCAGCGCGACAACGGTATGCATCAGATTCCGTGCGGCGACTTTGCGCTGTACGACCATATGTTGAACATGAGCGTGATGCTCGGTGCGGTCCCCGAACGTTTCGGTTTTGGCGACGCGGAAATCGACCTTGACGCCTATTTCGCGCTCGCGCGCGGCACGCCGGAGCAGCCGGCGCTCGAGATGACGAAGTGGTTCGATACCAACTACCACTATCTCGTTCCGGAATTTACCTCGCGCACCGAATTTCGCGCGGCTTCGGACCCTCTGTGTCGCGAAGTGTCGGAGGCGAAGGAACTCGGCATTTCACCCAAAGTCGTGCTAGTGGGGCCCATCACCTATCTTTGGCTGGGAAAAGAGAAAACGCCCGGATTTGACCGCCTGGGTTTGTTGGACAGGTTGTTACCGGCGTATCGGACACTCCTCGCGAAGCTTGCCGCGCTCGGCGTCGAATGGGTGCAAATCGATGAGCCGGCGCTCGCGACGGATTTGCCGGAGCTCTGGTGGACTGCGCTTGGCCGCGCATACGCTCAATTGAGCGGCTCGGGCGTGAAACTGCTGCTGACGACTTATTTCGGCGGCGTCGGCGACCACGCGGGGCAATTAAAAGCGCTTCCGGTCGCCGGCCTCCATATCGACCTGTGCCGCGCGCCTGATCAGCTCGACGCATTCGTGCCGGATTATCCGCGCGACAAAGTGCTGTCGCTGGGTGTGATCGATGGCCGCAATATCTGGCGCGCCGATCTCGAACAAGCCTGTGCGCTGCTCGAGCGCGTGCACGAAGTCATCGGCCAGCGCTTATGGGTTGCGCCGAGTTGTTCACTGCTGCATTGCCCGGTCGATCTCGACCTGGAAACTCAGCTCGATCCCGAATTACGCGGCTGGCTCGCGTT
>DASYSI010000154.1:0-3348 GCA_036003485.1 Burkholderiales bacterium
GTGATTGCGCAGAATCATCGCCTTGTGGTTGCCGAGATCGCGCACCAGCCTTGCCTGCTCATCGAGCTCGAGCGCAAGACCTTCGTAATCGTGATAGCCGATGCTGTTCCAGAAGCGCATCGCGTGCTGCGAAAGCGGAAGCAATCCGTGATCCTGCGCGGAAACTGCGATTCCGGCCGCAGTATGTGTGTGCATGACGCACCCGCTATCGGAACGCGCGCGGTGCACGGCGCTGTGGATCACGTAACCGGCGCGGTTGATACCGCGTCCGCCCGGATCGTCGACAATCTCGCCGTCGAGCGTGACTTTCACCAGTGTCGAGGCGCTGATTTCGTCCCATAGCAGACCGAAGCCATTGATCAGGAAATGATGCGCGGGACCGGGCACGCGCGCCGAGATGTGCGTGTATATCAGGTCGGTCATGCGAAAGTGTGCGGCAAGGCGATAACACGCGGCGAGATTGACGCGCACCTCCCATTCGTCGGCGCTGACGCGCTCCCTGACCGGCGCATTCGCGAGCGTATGGACATTGGAATTCATCTGCGTTCTCCTCCAGGCGGAATTTTTCGCGTGCAACGTTGCGTCGATCAGAAAATTCCGTTCGCGCGGCTGCCTTTACTTCATCAGCATCGCTCTACGCCGCCAGGCTTCCCACTCGCGGTCGTACGGATTGTTGACAGTGGCGGCGTCTTCGCGCGGACGGATATAGATCGGTTTGCCGCCCATCGCAAGCGTGCGCGCAAGCATCTGGGCGTTTGCATCAAGATAAACCGCGCGCCCGACCAGCGAGGGGATCGAAAAGCCTACCACGACGACCCCGTGTCCGCGCATCATGACCGCGCCGCCTTTGCTAACGCCGGACTGACCGGTCCGGCCGAAGCCGGCACCTGCGCGAACGCAAAGCGCGGCAAGCCGAGCCATGCGCTCGTAACGGCAAGGCTGCAGGCGCACATAAAATCCCGGCGCGTGGCTGCGCCTTGCAAGCGATTTTTCCGGTTCATGATTTGTGGGCCGTGGCGATCATGATCTGCCTTCGAGCAGGATACGCAGACACTATAGCAAGAATCTGTGTCATGATAAGGAAACGATTCCGCGCCAAGAACGCGCACATGGGTTCAGATAAGGGGGAGCCATGAAATTCAAAATCGGGGGCACGGCCAGGGATCGATATTGCACGCGCGTATTGTTTGTCGCGCTGATGATTGCGACAGCGGCCGCCGCGCCGGGCGCGCGTGCTCAAGCCTGGATGCCCCCGCCGCCCGAACAGCGCTGTCCGTCGCAATGGGGCGCAAATGACGAGCTCGGCGCGGCCAATTTGCAGACGCCGCAAATCGTGCTGAGAGCCACGCGCATGATCCGCGAAGGCAAAGTATACGAGCTTGGCAAAGTCCTCGACCGCTTCGTTCCGAAAGCGGGCGCGCGCTCTTTCAGCCTGAACTCGGCGCGCACTTCTCTGCCCAACGGCCGCAACCAGCAGCGCAGCAATGAAGAGACGGTGTTCACCGAGCTTGGCCAGATCGGCACGCAGTTCGACGGCCTTGCCCATCAGGCGCTCGGCCCCCATCTCTACAACTGCATTGAGAACGACAAGGTGGCGACACGCAGCGGCTTCACCAAACTCGGCGTGGAGAAAGTCGGCGCGCTGTTCACGCGCGGCGTGATGCTCGACATCGCGCGGCTCAAAGGCGTTGAAGTTCTGCCGGCTAACTACGAAATCACCGTGGCCGACATGGAAGAAGCGATGCGGCGCCAGCGTGTTGATTTCGGCGCCGGCGACACGGTGCTCGTGCGAACCGGCTGGGGCCGGCATTACGCCGTCGACAATGCGTTATATCTCGGCCCTTCACCGGGCATCGGTATCGCCGCGGCTGAATGGCTCGCGCAGCGCAATGTCATGATGGTCGGCGCGGATAACTGCTGCGTAGAGATCAGACCGAATCCGGACAAGGAGCTGGCTTTGCCGGTGCACGGCCTCATGCTGGTGGCACACGGTCTCTTCCTGGTCGAGAATCTCGAGCTCGAAGCCATGTCGCGCGACAGCGTGTATGAATTCGCGTTCATCTTGCAGCCGCTCAAGCTGAAAGGCGCCACCGGTTCGACCGTCGGGCCGATTGCCGTGCGCTAGCCGGAGCAGAGCGCGTCTCCAATTTTTCATCTGAAAGGGTTAGCACATCATGAGTTCGCTTGTTCGTTTCACCCTGAGTCTTGTCTGCGTTTCGTTTACCGGAATCGGCTGTGCTGCGGCCGCCGAGGTTTATCCCGCACGCTCGGTGCGCTGGATCGTTCCCTATCCGCCCGCCGGCACCACCGATATTCTGGCGCGCATCATGGCGCAGCGGCTGACCGAACGTTTAGGGCACCAGGTCGTGGTCGACAACCGGCCCGGGGCCGCCAACAACATCGGCACGGAACTGGTGGTCAAAGCGGCGCCCGATGGTTATACGGTATTGCTGGTCAATCCGGCCAACGCGATCAACGCGACTCTGTATCCCAATCTGAGCTTCAACTTCCTGCGCGACTTGGCACCCGTCGCAGGGCTGGTACGAGTGCCGAACGTGATGGAAGTAACGGTTTCACTGCCGGCGAAAACCGTTGCAGAATTCATTGCCTACGCCAAGGCCAATCCGGGCAAAGTAATCCTGGCGTCGTCGGGCAGCGGCACTTCGGTTCACCTGTCGGGCGAGCTTTTCAAATCGATGACGGGAGTCGATCTCACTCACGTGCCGTACAAAGGCGCGGGACCCGCGCTGATCGATCTGATCGGCGGCCAAACCCACGTGATGTTCGACAATTTGCCGTCGTCGATCGAGTACATCAAGGCGGGCAAGCTGCGCGCGTTAGGTGTGACCACGCAGAAACGTTCGGCCGCCCTTCCCGATGTACCGACCGTTGCCGACACCGTTCCGGGCTACGAGGCAAGCGCATGGTTCGGCATGGCCGCTCCCAGGGGCACGCCGGTAGAAATCGTCAACCGACTTAACCGCGAGATTAACGACACGCTCGCGGAGCCCAAGATCAAGGCGCGCCTGGCTGAGCTCGGCGGCGACTCGATTGCGGGCAGTCCGGCTGACTTCTGGAAATTGCATACGATGGAAACCGAGAAGTGGGCCAAAGTCGTCAAGAGCTCAGGAGCGAAAGTGGAATAGGCCGCGTTCGTGCGTGTTTGATTCGACGGCCGGGCTCGCGCCAATCGGGAAACGCACGTTAACTCAAGGAGATCATGATCATGACCGGCAAGCAATGGGTGGTATGGATGGGTCTCGCGTGCGCCACGTGCGCGGCCGATGCTCAGACATTGGTAAGCGAGCGATCGGTCTCGACCAACGCGGCGCTCGAGATGGTGAACTC
>DASYSI010000155.1:0-5636 GCA_036003485.1 Burkholderiales bacterium
CCGCGCTCAGTTCGGCCGCGGTCAGCCAATGCACGTCGCTCATGACACATTCCTGATCCGCATCGGCGGCCAGGGCTCGGCAACGACGTTGTCGAGATCGGGCATGGCCTTGCGCGCGTGCGCCGCCGCCTGCGCCGCTGCGGCGACATCCGCCGGAAATTCGCTTGCTGCGATTTCGAGTCCAGCTTCGCGCGCGAGCGCGTAAGCATCGAATCCGGCCTGGGCTGATTTCATTTTCTTTCCTGCCACAACGACTCCTTTCTTGATTTGACTTTATTCAGTGCGTCGAATCCGACGCTTCCCATATTAATCCGCTGTCGCTCCGGATTCCCGGACGACCTTCGCCCAGTATGCGATCTCACTGTGGTTAAACGCGGCGAATTGCTGCGGCGATGCCGAGGTCTCGATCTCGAGTCCTTCGCGCGCGAGGCGCTCACGGATCTGCGGATTGCCGAGCACCTTGAGCGTCGTGTCGAACAGCGTGCGGATCACCCCCGGCGGCGTGCGCGCGGGTGCCCACAATCCCCACCAGCCGCCGACATCATAACCGGGCAAACCCGCTTCTTCCGCGCCCGGGATTCCCGGAATGATGGCGGAGCTCTTGCGCGTCGTGAGCGACAGCGCGCGCAACTTGCCCGCGCGGATCTGCGGCAGTACGACCGGCGGCGTGCCGATCATGATGGGCACATCGCCGCCGAGCGCCGCCAACAGCTGCGGCGCACCGCCTTTAAATGGCACGTGCTCCAGTTTTACGCCGGCGGTTGCGTTCAACATCGCGCCCGCCATGTGCGATGGCGTTCCGGCGCCGGGCGAGGAATACGCGAGTTTGCCCGGATCGGCTTTCGCTTTCGCGATCAGCTCCTGCAGCGTGTTGATCGCGAGCTTCGGATTCACCGCGATGATGGTCGTGAAATTGGCGACCTTGGTGATCGGCGCGAAATCTTTTTCTACATCGAACGCAAGCTTCTTGTACAGCGTCGGATTGACCGCGTGGCTGAAGCTGCCGCCGAGCAATATCGTGTAGCCGTCGGGAATCGCGCGTGCGACGATTTCGGACGCGATATTGGCGCCCGCGCCGGGCCGGTTGTCGACAATGATCTGCTGCGCGAGCAGGCGGTTCATGTCCTCGGCCAGGTTGCGCGCGATGAAGTCTCCCGAGCCGCCCGGCGGGAAACCGACAACGAGCCGGATCGGCCGTTCAGGATAGGGTTGCGCTCCTGTCGTTGCGCCCGGCAGCATGGCGTTCAATGCAACTGCTGCGAAATATACGAGGCGCAATCGCATGTATTACCTCCTGAGTCCCTTAATCAACTGACAGCAATGGCCGCCGCCAGCCGAGCGGCGACCCGCATGGCACCGCGTATCAAAAATGGCATGATCTCCTCAAGGATTTTGTTTTGTGCGGTCAAATCGTGAGCCGTCGACCGCTCAAAGTCAATTCGGCAAACCCTGACCGCGCGATCGGTGGATTTGTACGCGTGCGATTACGCGTGCGCGCTGAAAACCGCAACCTCATTGCGTTGTGCTACGCACCGCGTAGATCGCGGAAAATAAGCGCGGCCTATGACAAGGGCGCGCAGATCGGGCGGCGCCCTAACACTACGAATGGATTAACAACAATTAAGGTAAAGAAGAATAGCTGCGCCGTTCCGCTATCTGAGCCGGGACCAACATGATGATGAGCTTGGGCGCTCTTAGGCGCGCGGCGGCCTCCTGGCGCGTGATCACTACACCGCGCGTTTCTGTCGCGCTCGCGATCGGCATGGGCATGCCCTCCGGCGGATAGGTAAGATCCACCGGGGGCGTGAAGGTGAGGGTGGGCTGATTGTTCGAGCCGATCACTTCATAGGCCCATTTGTCCTGAGCGTGGACAGTCAGAGACCAGCCCGCGAGCACCATGGCTGGCAGCCAGTACATTAGTTTTTTCATATGTGACTCCGATCAGGTTTTATCGTATTGCCACCGGATTCTAATCGCTATTAGCGCACATTGCGTTCGCGGTTATGTCAGGTTCCGTCTTATTTGCGTGTCAGAGAAGAGGAAAGATTGTAGCTTCGTTCGAACGTATCGACCAGTGAGAGAGCGGCCGCACCCGACCTTGCCAAATCATGCCGCAAGCTCATATCATTCGCCTGCCACAACGCGCAGGATTTCTGCAGGCCAGGTCTAAAATTCGGGATCAATTGAATTATTCCGTGGTTGAGAACGTCTAACCCGCTCGAGACGACTAGAAAAGACAGCTTATGGCCCAGAACGACGCGGTCGTCTATCGCGACTACACAATTTATCCGTTGGCGTTGTACGAGGCTTCAAGCGGAAAGTGGCAACCGATGGTGATCATCACCCGCGACATGCAGGAGCAAGACTTGACGCTTCCGCGCTCGCAATCATTCCGGCAGCTTCCGGGTTTGGCCGATGAAGAGAAAACCGCGCTCGACAATGCCCTTGAGTACGGCCGCAAGCTGGTGGACAAAACCGAGCGTGGCCTTACGATCTAATTGCCGGGGCATGCAGGGCAAAGCACGCCGCACCGGTTTCAACAGTCTGAACTGATGAATCGTCTAGCTTCATCCACTATCGCGCCGCCGCTAGCGCGGCGCGAAAACATGTGGGACTGGATCATCGTCGCGGCGATTTTCCTCGGCATTGCCACGCTGGCTTACGCGGGTCTGCGCACGGCGCTGTTCGAGCACTGGTTCGTGCTCGCACGCGAGGGAAATTGGATAACCCTGCTGTTGCGGCCTACCATGCTGTGGATGGCGATGGGTACTCTACTGCTCACGTTTCGCACCGTGTTGTGGTTGAGATATCAACCGCTTCCCGCAGCCACGATGTCCGATGCGCCGATGCTGACAGTCGTCATCCCGGCCTATAACGAAGGACGCATGGTCGAGAAATCGATCGATTCAGTCGCGCGGGCCGTATATCCGCGCGAGCGGCTGCAGTTGCTCGTCATCGATGATGGCAGCAAGGATGATACCTGGCATTACATCGAGCGCGCGGCAGCGCGGCACTCCGGATGGGTGACGACTGTGCGTTTTCCCGAAAATCGCGGGAAGAGAGCCGCGCTCGCCGAAGGTTTCCGGCGCGCGCGCGGCGAGATCGTGATCACAATTGATTCCGACAGCGTGATCGAGCGCAACTCGCTGCTTGCGATGGTGGGCCCTTTCAGCAACCCGAAAATCGGCGCCGTCGCGGGCAAAGTCGCTGTGTACAATCGTTATCGGGGATTACTGCCGCGGATGCTGCACGTGCGCTTTACGCTGTCGTTTGATTTTCTGCGCCGCGCGCAGTCGACCTACGGCACGGTCTACTGTTGTCCTGGCGCGCTGGCGGCGTATCGCGCTTCGGCCCTGCATGGACTGATCAATGCGTGGGAAAATCAGCACTTTTTGGGCGTGGCTTGTACATTCGGCGAAGATCGTGCCCTGACAAATTGCATCCTCGCTGCCGGATACGACACGGTTTATCAGAATGCCGCAGTCGTGCACACCGTGGTGCCCGACTCCTACGGCAAGCTTTGCAAAATGTACCTGCGATGGGATCGCAGCTACGTGCGGGAAGAAACGCGCTTCGCGCGGATCGTATGGGTGCGGCCGCTGCGCGCGCGTCTGATCGCGATGTTCGATACCACCATCACCAATTTGCGCTTTCCGGTCGCCTATACATCACTCGCCATGCTGGTTCCGTTCAGCATCGCGCATCCTTTGACCCTGGTGCGCATGGTGATCGGAATTGGCGTTGTGTCGACGTTTTATATGCTCTATTACCTGAAAACCGAGCGCTCGTGGGATTTCGCGTTTGGAATTCTGTACGCGTATTTTGCGTTTTTTACTCTGCTGTGGATTTTCCCTTACGCCGTGTGCACCGTGCGCGCTCGCTCGTGGCTGACCCGTTAGTTCGCAGTTCAGTTTTCCCCAAACACTTCATTGGTCTGCATCCCGACTCGCACAAAAGTGGTCCGCTTGGTAAGCTCTTTCAGCGTCCGCGCGCCGACGTAAGTGCACGCCGAGCGCAGGCCGCCGAGCAGATCCTGCACGGTGTTGGCGACCGGGCCGCGATACGGCACGAGGACTTCCTTGCCTTCGGACGCGCGATAATTCGCGACGCCGCCCGCGTATTTTTCCATCGCAGTGCGCGAGCTCATCCCATAGAATCGTTTGGATTTCTGCCCATCCTGTTCGACGACGTCGCCCGCGCATTCGGCATGGCCGGCGAACATTCCGCCCAGCATCACGAAATCGGCGCCGCCGCC
This sequence comes from Burkholderiales bacterium, assembly GCA_036003485.1. Lineage (GTDB taxonomy): Bacteria > Pseudomonadota > Gammaproteobacteria > Burkholderiales > SG8-41 > PALSA-1004. The sequence continues at coordinate 4,256 of DASYSI010000155.1, forward strand.
GAACGCCTTGGCGAGATCGCCGGGCGTGGTGCAGCCGCCGTCGGAGCAGATCCGGCCGCCGAGTCCGTGCGCGGCGTCGGCGCATTCGATCACTGCGGATAGCTGCGGGTAACCGACTCCGGTCATGGTGCGCGTAGTGCAGACCGAGCCCGGGCCGATGCCGACCTTGACGATGTCGGCGCCAGAAAGAATCAGCTCCTCGGTCATTTCGCCCGTCACGACATTGCCGGCCATCAGTGTGACCTTCGGGTAATCGGCGCGGAACTTTGCGACGAACTTGACGAAACTCTCCGTGTAACCGTTGGCGACATCGATGCACACGTACTGAATCGCTTCGCCCGCGCGCCGCTTCACGCGCTTGAAGCGGTCGAGGTCGTGCTGTGTGATGCCCATCGAATAAAACGCATTCGATTTTATTTTGAGCGCTTTGAAGAACGCGACGAGTTCGTCTACGCCATGATGTTTGTGCAGCGCGACCGAGAGGCCGAACGGCGCAAGCGCGCGCGCCATTTCAAACGTGCCGACAGTATCCATGTTCGCAGCGATGACCGGCACGCCGCTATAGTGGTTTTCCGAATGCTTGAAGCTGAATTTGCGCACGATATCGACCCCTGCGCGCGAGGGCAATGCCGAGCGCTTGGGGCGGATCAAAACGTCATTGAAGTCGAGCTTGATGTCCTGGTCGATATGCATGAGCAATAGCGAGTTCGAATAACAACCGCAAGAGCTTCCGCCTTGACCGCAGCAGTGTCAAGGATACTCAATGCATCGAGGCTTACCTCTCCCGTCGGGAACAGCGAAGCGAGGGGGGCGAAGCCGACCGAGGGTGAGGGAAGGTTTATGGATAGCGAAGCGAGGAGCCGCGCTGACACCTGCCCGAAAAATAATGTAATTCGAGTCGCTTTATTCCCAAGTCGACCAGGCGAGCATAATAGGCACGCGGACGGCGTAAATAAGTCACAATATTCCTGCGCAGCGCGTCGCGAAACGTGAGCCAGGCACGGACTAGAATGATTGGGTCGAGCGGGGAGGCTCAAATGAAGATCAACCCGGTGTTGCAGCCGGATCGTCGAATGAATACGCGCCGCGAACTGCTTATTGCGCTTGGCGCATATGTATTCGCGACACCGCTCGCCTGCTTTGCGCAACAGCAAGGCAAGATTTGGCGCGTCGGTTTCCTGTCACTGCGTAGTCGGAAAACGCGAAGGCGGTCATCGTGGTGCGTGACGCGCTTTTCAACCAGCAGGTGCGCCAGATCGCGGAACTGGCGGCGAAGAATCGGCTGTCATCGATAGCTCAGATTCGGGAATACGTAGACGCTGGCGGCCTGATGAGCTACGGGCCGAGCATTACCGACAGTTACCGGCGCGCGGCAGCCTAT
>DASYSI010000156.1:0-13794 GCA_036003485.1 Burkholderiales bacterium
TCTTGATGAAAGCCGAGAATTCTTCAGGCGTGCTGCCTACGGGCTCGGCGCCGAGCGCGGTCAAGCGCTCGCCGAGTTCGGGCGAACGCACGTGCCGCGCCGCATCGCGCTGAAACTTGCGTACGATTTCCGGTGGGGTGCCAGCCGGCGCGACGAGCCCCGACCAGCCCGTCACCGAGGCGTTCGGATATCCGGCTTGGCCCATCGTCGGAGTATCGGGATATGCAGCCGCGCGTCGTTCGCCGCCGGTCGCGAGCAGCCGCAATCGGCCTGCCTTGATATGCGCGTTTACGCCGGCGGATGTCGCGAACAGCAGCACGTACTGCCCCGCGATCAAATCGGACACTGCCGGAGTTTCGCCCTTGTAGGGAACATGAACCATCTTTAATCCGGTTTCGAGCCGCAGCAGTTCGGCCGCCAGATGCGTCAGATTACCGACTCCGAATGATCCGTAGATCAGGTCTCCGGGACGCGATTTTCCGAGTGCGACCAGCTCCTTCACCGAACGCACCGGCAGGTAAGGGTTGACTACGAGCACGATGATATTGTTTACGCTCTGCATGATCGGCGCGAAATCGCGGAATGCGTCGTACGGGAGCGACTTGTAGACGAAAGGATTGATCGTCAGCACCGAAGTGAACGGCGCAGCGATGGTGTAGCCGTCGGGTTTGGATTTGGCAACGGCTTCAATTCCGATGATGCCGTTCGCTCCCGGCCGATTATCGACGATAACCTGCTGGCCCCACGATTCGGCAAGCTTCTGCGCGATCGCGCGCGCCACAACATCGACACCGCCGCCGGCTGCCTGCGGAACGATAATTCGCACCGGCCGATTGGGATAGTCAGGTGTTTGCGCGGCGACAGGTTCGGCGGCGCAAGTCGAAACCGCGGCGAACAGCCAAGCGCGCATTGCTAACCGGCTCATGCCGCAGCCGATGCGCGCAGTCGCCTTTCGTCTCCTGCCCGCAACATGTCCATCAGAGCGCGCACCGATCTCAGTTCTTCCAGCCGCGTTACCGCGTCGATAATTTCCTCGACACGCGAATCGGACAATCGCAGCGTCGCATAGGTGCGAAACTTGTCCTCGATCTGATCGCGCTTGAGCGCGTTCCCGGTGGAGCCCCGCGGGTGGTCGCAGCGAACAGTGAGTGTTTTGCCGTCGGTCGTTTCGGCTTCCACCAGCGCCTGCACGCCGGTCAATGCGGGATCGGCTTTGACCTCGACCTGCTCGGCCGCGAACTTGCGCAGCTTGGGATCGTCGTAACGCGTGGCCTCGAATTGAGCGAGCGTCAGCGCTTGGTCGTGCAGGATCACGGCAGCACAATAGTGCGTGGAAAGCAGTGCGTCGAATTTCGCTTTGTATGTGTCAAAGCCGCCGTGCAGCTCGAACGCGGGCTGGCTCAGCATAATCTTCAATTTTTTCACTTGGGCAGGGCCCACTTTGTGTTTCTCCACCAGATCGAACATCGCGGTGATCATGCCCTGAATCGTCGACGCAGAAGGCCACAGTCGCAGCGCGATTTGCTCGAGCTCCCAGCGCTCGCCAATCCCTGCGATTGCGATTTCGGGTTTGCCGCCGTTGCTGTACGTGTTGTAGAGCCCGCCGTCCTTGGCAGTCAGGAACTCGCGTGTGGCGAGGAAATTCTGCTGCGCCAGCAGCGCTGCCATCAGCCCCGACAACGCGCCGCGGCATTGGTGGAATTTGACCGTCGGAGTGCCCCAGGCAGCGAAAGTGCCGGCGGCCTGGCTGCCCGCGAGACCGAACGCTTTCGCCATGATCTCGCCATCGAAGCCGAGCAGGCGCCCGACCGCGGCGGCGGCGCCGAAAGGGCCGATGACGCCCGGCCCGTGCCAGCCGCGCTGGCGAAACTGCGGATAATCGAGCCCGATTCCGATGCGTGTCGTGACCTCGCAGCCCGCGGCGAGCGCGACCAGCAAGTCGCGGCCCGACAGATTATCGCGCTCCGCGATCGCAAGCGCGGGCGGCATCACTTCAGGTGTGACGTGCGTCAGCGTGGAGCGGTGAATGTCGCACATCGTGACGGCGGTGATCAGGTAGCCGTTGAGCATAGTCGCGCCGGCAAGCGACAGGCGCTCGCCGCCGATCACGCTGCTTTCATTCGATTGCGCGAGTCCGGCCGCCAGCGCCGCCACTTGATGGGTTTCTTCGCCTTGATGTCCGGCGAGCGCGCATGCCAGTGTATCGAGCAGCAGGTTCTTGGTGTAGTCCCTGACGCGTTCGGGCATGTCGTCATAGGTCAGCGTGGCTGCGAATTCAGCCAGCACTCCGGTGATATCAGCTGTCATGGGGACTCCTTCAATGTTCTCGTTTTGGCGCGGGTAGGGTCCAATAATAAAGCCGGCGGCAAGAAAAAGAAATGCGCCGCGGTTCGACACTCCGATTGTGCGTTTGGGATTGGCTGAATGGCATAATTACGTTCGAATCGCTCACCGAGGAGGCAGGAAATGCTAACCAACGCCACCGCGCGCATGTTGACGCGCTACAACGCATGGTCGAACAAGCTCATGTACGACGCGGTCGCCGCGCTGCCGGAAGGCGAGGCGACGAAAGAGCGCACAAGCCTTTTCAAGAACATCGTTCACACCCTCAACCACATCTACGTGATCGATGTGATCTGGCAGGCGCATCTGGAAGGCCGGGCGCACGGTTACACCGCACGCAATACGCCGGGACATCCGCCGCTCGCTGAATTGTGGCGTGCACAGCAGGAAGTCGACCAATGGTACATCGATTGGAGCGACAAGCTTTCGGATGCCGGGCTCGACGAGGCGCTCGCGTTCGAACTGATCGGCGGCAACAAAGGCGTGATGACGCGCGGCGAGATGCTGCTGCATGTCGTGACACATACGAGCTATCATCGCGGTTTCGCTGCCGATCTGTTTTTTCAGGTGCCCGCACGGCCGCCGACGATGGATCTTCCGGTCTATCTTCGGGAAAAGGGCGCGCAGATAGCGCCGAATAAAAAACAGGAAACCGCGTGACGCGCGTCCGCTCCAATCTGCTGTCGACCATTTGCGGGACGATAGACCAACGATGAAGATAACCAAAGTCGAGACGATCGTCGTCAACATGCCGATGATCATCGAAGGCAAGGTAATGCCGAAGCAGGGTGGATCGCCGCGCACCAGCATGGATACGCTGCTCGTACGCGTCGACACGGATGAAGGCGTCACCGGCTGGGGCGAGGGATTTGGTCACCGCATCTTTAGCGCTACCAAAGCGGCGCTCGATTCCTTCATCGGGCCGATGTGCATCGGCCGCGACCCGACGGCGATCAGCGCGTTCGCGAACGAGATGCAGCGAAATCTCGCCGGAGTCGGCCGCAACGGACCTGCGATGTACGCGCTGTCGGCGATCGATATCGCGCTGTGGGACATCGCCGGCAAGCTCGCCGGCCTGCCATTGTACCGGCTGCTCGGCGGCTCAATGCGCAAAGATTTGCCGGCTTACGCGAGTCTGCTGCGTTACGGCGAACCCGCCGCAGTGTCGCAGTACGTCGAACGCGCGTTGAAGCGCGGCTATCGCTACATCAAGCTGCACGAAATTACCGCGACGGCTATCAAGGCGGGCCGGGACGCCGCCGGACCCGACATTCCTATCATGGTCGATTGCAACTGTGCGTGGACGATAGACCAGGCAATTGCGATGGCGCGCGAGCTCGAGCCGTATCATCTCAAGTGGCTCGAGGAACCCGTCTGGCCGCCGGAGGACCACGCCGGCCTCGCCCGCGTTCAGACGCAAGGCGGCATTCCGACCGCCGCCGGCGAGAATGCCATGCTGCCCGAGTTCAAAAGCATGTTCGAAGCGAATGCCATCACGTACGCGCAGCCGAGCGTCACCAAGGTCGGTGGAGTGACACAAATGCGCAAAGTAATGGCGCTCGCGGAAGCATACGGCGTCAACGTCGTGCCACATTCCGCCTACTTCGGCCCGGGTTTGATCGCGTCCATCCACTGCATTGCCGCCATGCCGAATGAAACACTGGTCGAGCGTTATGACGCCGACTTCGCCATCAATCCGCTGCATGATGCCATCATTCCCGGCCCGCACGGGCGCATTGCGGTGCCGCAAAAGCCGGGGCTCGGCGCCGATCCCGACCCGGCGGTGATCGATAAGCTGCGGATCCGTTGAACAAACACGGTCAGCCTCAATAGGATCATGCGGTCGACTGTAAGCGCACTCTGACGCGGTGTTCAGTATCAGTATTACAGCGATTTGCATGCTGCAGGGCGAAACTTTGAGCCAAGCGCAAGGGTTCAAAGGGGGTGTCATGAAAACGCTGTCGATCGTCGGATTTTTCCTGGTAGTGGTCATGATTTTATGCGGCACGATTATCGAATCGGTAATGAGTGCGCACGCGTCGTCTACGCAAGCTCTGGCAACACTGTATAGTCAGTCGCATCCGCAAACGTTGGCGGGTGTCGCAAGGAAAACCGATAAGAACCCCGCCGGGAACGGTTTTTCTTCAAGTAAATCCGCTGGTGCAGCGGAGCCGGTGAATGCAGACCGCCTTGCTCAATATTTATATCTGCACCAAACGCGGTCGGAGAACATCCAAACGTACGAGACTCGGGGTGCGGCGTCTTTAATGTCGGAAAATCAAACGCCGCCATTGTGACTGACCCAGTGCAGACGAAACCAATTGATATCGTCGCAAGAGGCAACCAGCTGCGCGCGCTGATCTGTTGAGAATTCCATCTACGACGTTCGTTTTCCTTTTGCTCGGATGGGGCGACGTCGTGCTTTCTCGCATGGACGGCCGGAGCCGGAATGGCGTAAGCTTTTACCCATGACTTCCGCGCCGTCGACATGCGCTTCTCGCGCGTTCTGCTCCTAACGGCGGCGGCGCTATCCGTCGTGGCACCCGCCGCGGCACAGCCCTATCCGAGCAAACCTATCCGCATGGTGGTTCCATTCACGCCCGGCAGCGCGAGTGACATTCTCGCGCGCTTGATTGCGCCGAAGCTGCTCGAGAGCTGGGGTCAGCAGGTCGTCGTCGATGACCGACCGAGCGCTGGCGGCACGGTTGCGGGCGCTATCGTTGCCGGTGCCACGCCCGACGGCCACACGCTGATGCTGACTTCATCGGGTTTCGCGGGCGCCGCAGCGCTTTATGCGAAGCTTCCGTACGACACGCTCAAGGATTTTGCGGGAATCACGCAGGTCGCGAGCACGCCGTTATTGTTGGTAGTCGCGCCCAACCTCGGCGTTAAGAGCGTGAAGGAATTGATCGCGCTCGCACAACAGAAACCGGGACAGATCAATTTTGGCTCTTCCGGCATCGGCAGCGGCACCCATTTCGCCGGCGAGTTGTTCAAGCTGACCGCGCGCATCGACGTCGTGCACGTTCCGTATCGGGGAACGCCCGAAGCGCTCACCGATACGATGGCGGGCCGCGTTCAGTTTTTCCTGTCACCTGTGCTGCCTTCGATGGCGCTCGTCAAAAGCGGGCGCGTGCTCGCGCTCGGCGTGACGACCAAAGACCGGCTGGCGATGCTTCCCGACGTGCCTACGATCGCAGAGGCTGCGCTGCCCGGCTTCGATTACGATGGATGGTACGGTCTGGTCGCGCCGGCGCGCACGCCGCGCGCAATCATCAACGCATTGTCACGCGAAGTCGGCCGTATACTGCGGCTGCCGGACGTTACGGAGCGCATCGCAAGCCAGGGCGCAACACCGCGTCCGACCACGCCGGAAGAATTCGAGCGCTTCGTGCGCGACGATATTGTCGCGCGCAGTAAAGTGTTCAAGGCTTCGGGCGCGAAGGCCGAATGAGGCGGCAGCCGGCGACGTTGGCGCGTCTGCTCGTAGTGGCCGCGGCGGCCGCGCTCAGTGCACATGGCGCAGCTTCGGACTATCCGGCGCGACCGATTCGAATGCTGGTAGGATTCACCGCCGGCGGCGGATCCGACATTGCCGCGCGTAATGTCGCGCACAAGCTCTCCGAGGATTTCGGTCAGAGCGTGGTCGTCGATAATCGCACGGGCGCCACCGGCGCGATCGCGGCGCAAACGGTCGCAAAGGCGCAGCCGGACGGCTACACGCTGATGATGCTCGCCGTTGCGCAAGTCGTAGCGAATGCGTTCGATGACAAGCTCGCGTATAGCAGCGCGCGGGATTTCGCCGCCGTGAGCTATGTTTCGCGCAACCCGTATGTGGTGGCCGTGAACCCGGCGCTGCCCGTGCGCTCGGTGCGGGAGTTTATTGACCTCGCCAAATCGCAGCCCGGAATTCTGAATTACGGTTCGACCGGGGCCGGCGGATCAAACCATCTTGCAACCGAATTGTTTAACGCGGCTGCAGGCATACGCTTGGCGCACGTACCGTACAAAGGGCCGCCACAGGCGCTCGCCGATCTCGCGGGCGGCCAAGTACAGCTCGTGTTCGCAAGCATTACTTCAGGTTTGCCGCTCGCACGCGCGGGCAAGGTGCGCGCGCTCGCCGTCACTTCGCTGAAGCGCTCGAACGCCGCGCCTGAAGTCCCGGCGGTAGCGGAGACACTGCCTGGGTTCGAGGTCATCGGCTGGTACGGCGTCGTCGCGCCTCGAGGCACGTCCGCTGCGATCGTCGATCGCTTGAGCGCCGCGATCGCCAAGGGATTGCAAGCGCCCGATTTGAAGCAGCGGCTCGCAGCCGACGGTTCCGAAGTGGTCGGCAGCACGCCCGCCGAATTCGACCGTCACATCCGCAGCGAGCTCGCACGCTTCGTGCACATCGTTCAAGTCCTTGGGATTCGTCCCGAATAATTCCGCTTGGCATTCATGAAACTTCCGCATAACGCGGGTTCAGCGCAATCCGACGGGAGCGGCGCGCACGCCGGGTCGATGCATGGCGCTATGATTTGCGGCCGATCGAAACGTCCGCGCCGATTCATTTGGCGGCTCGCGAATCCAATCGGGTTTTTCCTGCTCGCGTGTGGTTGCGCAAACGGCGGCGCGTATCCCGCCAAGCCGATCCGGCTGATTGTGCCTTCGGCGCCGGGCGGATGTCTCGGCTCTCGGCGAAGGGGTTGGTGTTGGGGCGGAGACGGGACAGTGACGCCCGGATTATGGCACTGGACACAACGATGGTTAGCAGTTGTGATGCTGCTGTTGGCCTCGCTTTGGGTGATGCCGGCTGTTGCTCAGAATTATCCTTCGAAGCCGATACGGTTGATTGTGCCGTCGGCGCCGGGCGGCGGTATCGATTTCACAGGGCGAGTGTTGGCGCTTAAACTCGGCGCGCAGCTCGGACAGCCGGTGGTGGTCGATAACCGTGCGGGAGCGAGCGGCATTCTCGGTGCTGATACCGTGGCAAAAGCCACGCCCGACGGTCATACGCTGTTGATCGCATCGTCAAGCCTGGCTGTCATTCCGAGCCTGTACCAGAAGCTTCCCTACGATATCCTGCGGGATTTTTCGCCGGTGAGCCTGGTGGCGCGGACTCCGAATCTGCTGGTCGTGAATCCGGCGGTTCCTGCGCGCTCAGTGAGCGAGTTGATCGCCCTGGCGAAGGCGCAACCCGCGAAGCTCAACTTTTCCTCATCAGGCGCCGGCCGCGCGAGTCATATGGCCGCGGAACGCTTCAAACTGATGGCGGGAATCAACCTGACTCATGTCGCGTACCAGGGCACCGGTCCGGCGGTCACCGCCGTCATCGCCGGGGAGGTCGAGCTCATATTTGGAACGATTCCTGCGGTACTGCCGCATGTAAAGAGCGGCAGGTTGAGAGCGTTGGGGATCGGTTCGCTCAAGCGTAGCGGCTTGATTCCCGAGATACCGACGATTGCGGAGACGGGTCTGCCCGGATACGAAGCCGACACCTGGTACGGTCTCGTTGCTCCAGCCGCGACTCCGCGGTCGATTGTCCTGACGTTGAACGACGCGACCCTGAAGAGCCTGCAGTCACCCGATACGCGCGCGCGATTTGTGAGCGACGGTTCGGAGCCCGCCGGCAGTACTCCGGAAGAGTTTCAACATTTCATGGCCGCCGAAGTCACGCGATGGGAAAAGGTCGTTCAGAGCGCGGGTTTGCGTGTTCAATGAAACCAATCGCGCGTCGCGCGCGATTGCCGGACGCCGCGATCTTGATATTAAAGCTGTCGGGTATTGAACGTGTCGCACGCTTTCACGCTGCCGCTTTCAAGGCCCTGGCGCAGCCAGCGCACGCGCTGCTCCGAAGTGCCATGCGTGAAGGAATCCGGCACGACATGTCCGCGCGCCTGTTGTTGCAGCGTGTCGTCGCCGATCGCGGAGGCAGCGGCTAATGCCGATTCGACGTCGCCAGGATCAAGGAAGTGCTTGGTGCGATCGGTGCGATTGGCCCATACGCCGGCGAAACAATCGGCCTGGAGCTCGAGCCGCACCGACAATGCGTTGTAAGCCTCGGCAGACACTCGGCCGCGCCTCTTATCGAGCTGATCGGTAATTCCGAGCAGATTCTGCACGTGATGACCGACTTCGTGCGCGATCACGTACGCCTGGGCGAAGTCTCCCGACGCGTGGAAGCGCTCGCGCATCAGCTGATAAAACCGCAAATCGATGTAAACCTTGTGGTCCGCGGGACAATAGAACGGACCGGCGGCGGCCTGGCCCAGACCACACGCGGTCGGAAACGAACCGCTGAACAAAACGAGCTTCGGCGCAGGATATCCTTTGCCGGACTCGCGAAAAATTTCGGTCCACGTGTCTTCGGTCGAAGCGAGTACGCGCGACACGAAGACCGCTTTCTGATCGCTGGGTGGCGGATGTGGTGCCGGCCCCGGGCCCGTAACGGGCGCCTGCTCGACCGTGGGATTGCCTTGAAGCAGGCCCAGAATGACACTGGGATCGATGCCAAAAAAATAGGATGCCGCGAACGCGATGATAACCGCGCCTATGCCCATGCCGCGACCCAGCGGCAAACCTCCACCGCCGCTCGCGCCGCGCATATCTTCTACGTTCTCGCTCTCGCGCTCGTCATCGAGCCGCATGGTCAGCCTGCAGGTAATGGATTTTCTAGACGCGCCATGATAATGCCGGCAAACTGACGTTACAAGGGCGGCACGAAGCTTGATTATTGACGGCACTTGATCAGAGCTTCGTCGGTTCGAAAGCGGAGAAACTCGGTTGATCGGCGCCGTGCTTCCGGTTTAATCTTGCTTGAAAGGAGACAGGCCATGAAACAGCTCGTCATAATGATCTTAATCGCGGCGCTCGCCGGGTGCGGCGTGGAAACCGCGTCCACCGCTGTGACCGCCGCCGCCATCAAGAAAAAGGAAATGGAGGAAGGCCAGAAAACCATGGAGCAGACAAAACAAAAGATCGACGCGGCAATGCAGCAGACGCAGCAGCGCGCGGAAAAAGACAGCGAGCGCTAGCCTGCTAGCTCACCGATGGGATCGATGAGACCGCAGCCGGTTCCTGCCGGCGAAAACTCGGGGCGCCGCCGAGTGGGGAGAACATGATGGCAAAGGTCGAATCGACAACTCCTGTGACGGACAAACCGGGTCTTTATTTCGTCGGCAGGTTCGACGATTCGAAATTTGCGGTGCCACATGCGTTTGTACGGCACTCGCGCGGATACGAGCGCGTGTCTCTGATGGATCGCTCGCGCGGCTCGGTGCACATGGGCGCCGGCGTGTGCAGGCTTCAACCACAGGGACACGTCGACACCTGCGTGCTTGCCAACGAAAAGGGCATCTACATTCTCGAGGGCGAAGTCGAGATGAAACGCGGAGACGAGTATTTTCGGCTGACCGCAGATGACTATGCGTTGATTCCCTATGGCGTCCCGCACGCGTTCCGCAACACCGGAAGCGCGCCCGTGCGCTGGTTCGAGATGCAGGCGCCGCAGCCAAAACCGCCCGGCGGCTGGCAGGACACTTTTTTTGTGAACGATGAGTTCGAGTGGCCGGCACCGATTTCGCCGCCCGATTTTACGGACCCGCAGACGCACTATCTCGGCCACTTCACAGCGCAGGCTCCGATGGTGCGCCAGAGTCAAGGGATCAGCGGACTTTCGGTTTACCGCTTCATGGAAAAGAAATTCGGCGCGCAGCAGTTTTTTATGATGCGGGGAGAGCTCGCAATCGGCGGCGTGCGCGGCTATCACGATCATCCGGTCGAGGAGATTTATTTTGCATTGAGCGGAGAGACCGACATGGAGATCGAAGGCCAGCGTTTTCATCTGCGTGCCGGAGACCTTGCCTGGACCGGCGTCGGCGCCGGCCATGCGTTTTTTCAGACGGGGGAGGGGCCGTTTCGCTGGATAGAAACGCAGGCACCGCAATTTCCCGCCCAGAACGCAACCCGCAACTATGCGGACTGGGAAAAACTCGCGCGCACATGAAAATTACCGCATCGCACTTCGCGCTTGGATTGGGATTTTTCTTTCTGCACCACCTGCCGCTTGCAAAGGCAGCGGAAATCTATCCCGTACGTCCGATCCGGCTCATCATTCCGTACGCGCCGGGCGGCAACGCCGACATCCAGGGCCGCTACGTTGCGGAGCGGCTGACCGCAGCGCTCGGCAAGCAGGTCGTCGTCGACAACCGGCCCGGCGCGAACAGCATCATCGGTACCGATCTCGCCGTGCACGCGCCGGCGGATGGTTACACGCTGCTCATCGTCGCGAGCGCGCACGCCGTCAATCCGAGCATTGCCAGCAAGCTTCCGTACGACACCTTGAAGGATCTTCAGCCGATCAGCCTCGTGGGGTCGACACCGCTTATTTTCGTCGCGAATCCCGGTCTGCCTGCGAACAATCTGAAAGAGCTGATTGCGCTTGCGAAGAGCCGGCCCGGCGGGCTTAATTACGGGTCTTCGGGCAACGGCTCGCCAGCCAACCTCGCGGGCGAGCTTTTTAACCTGATGGCAGGTGTCAAGCTCGTGCACGTTCCGTATAAAGGCACTGCGGCTGCGGCCACTGATGTCATGTCGGGTCAGATACAGGTTGGTTTTCCCAGCATGACCTCGGTCATGCCGCTCGTAAAAGCGGGGAAGCTCAAGGCTTATGCAATAACGGCCGCCAAGCGCTCGGCGCTGGCGCCCGAACTGCCGACGATGGCGGAAGCCGGTGTGCCCGGCTACGAGGCAAGCATCTGGAACGGTCTGCTCGCTCCGGCCGGAACTCCGAAGGCGATCGTGCAGCGAATCAACCAAGCCACGGTACAATCGCTGAATTCCTCTGAAGCGCGCAAGCGCTACGCGGCGATCGGAGCCGACGTGCTTTACTGCTCGCCGCAAGAGTTCGACGCGTTCATCCGCTCCGAGATGACGAAATGGTCGAAAGTCATCCGCGAGTCGGGAATGCGCGTCGATCTCTTGTAGGGTGCGCTCGACAACAACTTGCCATGCTGCAATCTCGCGAATCTACGATCTGTCTCACTATTCGCAACAACCGGGCTGACCTTGCCATGCTAAGTGCAGCACTCGACCGCTTCGGTGTCGAGCACGGTGTCCCACGCGAATCGCTTGTGGATCTACAGGTCGCCCTCGATGAGATCGTGAGCAATGTCATCAAGTACGCGTGGCCCGAAGGTGGCACGCGTGAGGTGTCGGTGCGCATGACTGCGCGCAAAGATGCAGTCGACATCGAAGTCATCGATGACGGGGAAGCGTTCAATCCGCTGAGCGTTGCGCCGCCCAAGCGTTCCCCGGGCCGCAAGCCGCGCATCGGCGGCGTGGGAATTCACATGGTCAAGCAGCTCATGGATAGGGTCGAATATGCTAGAACCGATGGTCGCAATCACATGATCTTCACGAAGCGGTGCATCCTTGGCGTGCCACCTCCTATTGAGGAGGCGAGATGACTAGCGGTAATGCTCTTACGATCGCGGAGTCGCGCAGTGGCGCGGTGTGCGTCGTGGCCTTGAGCGGTCGCATCGACAGCACCAACGCTGAACAACTGATGCTACGGCTTACCCAGTTGCTGTCTGCGGAAGAAAAGGCGGTACTCGTAGACTTTGGTGGAGTGCTGTATCTGACCAGTGCTGCATTCCGCGCGCTGCTGGTCACGGCCGATGAGGCCGAGCGCAATGGCGCGCGCTTCGTACTGTGCGGCGTCGTGGGGCAGGTACGGGAGCTCTTCGAGATGGGGGGGCTGCTCGATGCGTTTACCATTCACGGTTCGTATGACGAAGCGCTCGCGCGACTCGGCTAACCGGGCATGACATGGCGCGGCCGCCCGGGCTCATCTACGCGGTAGACGAATCACCGCCTGCAGCGATGCTCGCCCTGTCGGCGCTGCAGCACCTCGCAGTAGCCGCCAATTCGCTGGTGTATCCGATGATCCTCGCCCGCGAGGCGGGACTTTCCGGTACGGCGCTTTTGAGTTTCGTGTCGGTATCGATGCTGGGGCTCGGGGTTGCGACGCTTCTGTTTTGCGCGCGCACCCGGCTGATCGGCAGCGGCTACCTTTGCCCCGCCGGTTATACGCAAATCTATCTCGGTCCGTCGCTGTACGCGTTGCAGCATGGAGGGCTCTCCCTGGTGTACGGAATGACTGTGGTCGCGGGTCTCATGCAGCTCGGCATCGCGCCGGTGCTGCGGCGGCTGCGCGCGCTGCTTCCGCCTGAGATCGCCGGCCTCGTGATCGCGGTCGTCGGATTGTCGCTCGCCTCGCTGGGCGTAAAGTACAGCCTCGGCATCGGCGTTAACCAGCGAGTACTGCCCGAGTACGTTGCCGTTGCCGTGATCTCTCTCGTGACGATGATCGTTTTCAACATCTGGACAAAAGGCTATACAAAAATCTTCTGTGCCTTGATCGGCATAGTTGTCGGATATGCCGTTAGCGCGGCACTCGGCCTGTTGGACTTGTCGGCCGCAATCCCGAAAGTGGGTTTGGCAATTGTGACTCCTCCGGCGCTCGACCATGTCGGTTGGCAGTTCGAAGCAGTGATGCTCGCTCCATTCCTGGTCGTGACCGTTGCCACTACGCTTCGCGTCATGGGCGACGTGTCCAACGCGGAGCGTCTGAACGATGCTGACTGGGTGCGGCCCGATTTGCGCTCTTTGAGCCGCGGGGTGGCAAGCAATGGATTGGCCTCGATGTTTTGCGGCATGGTCGGGACCACCGGTATCAACAGCTATAGTGCGTGCATCGGGCTTTCCGGCGCGACCGGCATCACGAGCCGCGTCGTGGGTTATGCAAGCGGTGTTGCGTTCATCGCGCTCGCTTTCGTACCGGCGGCGGCGGTCGTCTTCGCGGCCATGCCGGCGCCGGTCATGGGCGCGGCCCTATTCTTCTCTTCCGCCTTTGTCTTCACTGCTGGGCTGCAGATGATTACGGCGCGCATGCTCGATTCGCGCAAGACCATCGTCATCGGTTTTTCGTTTGCGATGGCCTTGATGGCCGACGTCTACCGCGACGTATTCACAGGCGTGCCCGCTGTGCTCCAGCCCATTTTCGGCAACGCACTCGTGCTCGGCACGCTGTGTGCCGTGCTGTTGAACTTGGTCATGCGCATCGGCGTGCGTCAGCGCGTATCGCTGCGACTCGAATCCGGTCCCGTCAACCGCGACGCGGTCGAGCAATTCTTATCGGAGCATGGCGCGCGCTGGGCGGCGCGCCGCGACATCGTGAACCGCGCGACGTTCGGTGCGGTGCAGGTGCTTGAAGTTCTCGGCGATGTGCCGGGCGGCGTGGAAATCGAGGCGAGCTTCGACGAATTCAGCCTCAACGTCCGCATTCGTTACGTGGGGATGCCTCTCGTGGTGCCCGAGCAAAGGCCGACCCCGCGCGATATCATCTCGAGTGAAGAAGGCGAGCGGCTGCTGGCCGGCTATCTGCTCCGCCGCAGCGCAGACCGCGTG
>DASYSI010000157.1:0-8976 GCA_036003485.1 Burkholderiales bacterium
ACCGTGCAACAGCAGAACCGTCTCAGGTTTGGTCCAGGGATCGGTGAAATCGTCTACGAGATAGTGCATCTCGAAGTCGGCGGTCTTAAGACTCGGCATAGCACATCCTTTCGTTGTGAAGCGCCCGCATTTTACCGTCTCGGTTTTACCAGCGTAGCGCTTCGCGCTATGGCCTGGCGAGGCCCAGATCGGTCAGTATCGCTTTCTGCGCCGCGTATTGCGCGTCGAGGTAGCGGCGGCTGTCGCGGCTGCCCATATAGTTCATTTCCCACAGTCGCGTGCGAACGTCGGCTTTCCACTCGTCGGTCTGCGTCAATCGTTCGAACACGTTCTCCCAGTAAACGACCTGAGCCTCGGGCGTGTCCTTCGGCGCGACGATGCCGCGAAAAGTATCGCCGACGACATCGATCCCCTGCTCTTTCCACGTGGGCACGGGCGCGAGTTCGCCGCCGAGCCGTTTGGGTGCGGCCGCGGCGATCATGCGCAT
Source organism: Burkholderiales bacterium (assembly GCA_036003485.1). Taxonomy (GTDB): domain Bacteria; phylum Pseudomonadota; class Gammaproteobacteria; order Burkholderiales; family SG8-41; genus PALSA-1004. The sequence goes on from DASYSI010000157.1 coordinate 488, forward strand.
CCGTTTGCTTTGGACGTGCCCGATCACCGAGGACGAAGTCGTCGCGCATACATCGACGTGTCCGCCGAGCGTAGCCGTCGACGAATCGACCGCCGCATTGAAAAAGACGAACTTCGCTTTCCTGAAATCGATTCCCGCCGCTTTCATCACCATCGCCATCGTAGCGTGATTGGCGCCGCCCGGTCCCGGTGAAACGCCGATCGTCACGGAAGCGGGGTCTTTCCTGAGCCGTTCGATCAGGTCCCTGCCTGTCTGTATCGGCGAATCCGCTTTCACCGAAAAAACGATGTACTCGCTGAAGAGCTGAGCGATCGGCGTCAAATCGGAATGATGAAGCGGGCTTGCGCCGGTGATGTGGTTCGACAGCAGGTTGAGCGCGCTCAGCGCGATGAAGTGGCCATTGCGCGGATGCTGGTTGAGATAGATCCAGCTCGCGGCGAGGCCCCCTCCCGGTTTGTTCACCACGACGACCGGCACCTCGACGATCTTCCGCTCGCGCAAAATTTTCTCGATGGTACGGGCCGCGACGTCGTTCGGGCTGCCGGGCGGCGTGCCGAGGATGAGCTCGATGTTCCTGTCCGGCTTCCACGCGGGCGTTTGCGCAAAGCTCGTGACAGCGGCGCTCACAAGCAAAACCAGCGCGGCGGCGCGGGTCCAGCCATTGACGCGCAGGGCTACTCGTGCCCGCGTCATAACGGCGGCACGCTCGTTACTCTGCATTTTTGATACGGCAACCGCGCGTTTTATGCACGCAATTTTCCTCTGGCTCGAAAAGCCTTCACACCATCGTGATTGATCTGTGCCCGGATCCGGCGTCGACTGAAGGGCAAGTATACTAGAGAGCATCCCTTCATCCATCTGGCGCTTGAGTAAGGAAACCTGATATGAGCCTGCGTAAGTGTTTGCTCGCGGCCGCCGGGTGCGCGCTCGCGCTCGGCACGCATGGCGCCGCATTTGCGCAAGGCGGCCCACGCGCTTCCGAATCGTATCCGACGCGGCCGATCCGGTTCGTGGTGCCGTTCGCACCGGGCGGAAGCTCGGACACGATTTCGCGCTTGGTCGGTGCTAAGCTCGCCGAGCAGTTCGGGCATCAGGTCGTGCTCGACAACCGCGCAGGCGGAAATGGTGCGATCGGCACGCAAATCGTGGCGCAGGCCGTGCCGGACGGCTACACGATCGGACTCGCCTACATTGCCACGCTCGCCACCAATCCGGCGATATCGGGTGATGTCGGTTATGACCCGATCAATGATTTCGCTCCGGTTACGCAGCTCACTGCATCGGCGAATGTGCTTGCGGTTCATCCTTCTGTCGGGGCAAATTCGGTCAAGGAGCTCATTGCGCTGGCAAAAGCAAAACCCGGTCAGCTCAATTATGCGTCGGGAGGAATAGGAACGATCGGCCATTTGAGCGCTGAATTGCTCCAGCACGCAGCCGGCATCAAGTTGAACCATATCGCGTACAAAGGCAGCGGCCAGGCGGTGATCGATCTCCTGGGTGGACATGTCGGTATCATGTTCAGCGGCATGGCAGCGGTCGCGGGCCACGCGAAAGCAGGCAAACTGAAGCTCCTCGCGGTGACAGGAAAAGAGCGTATGACGATTGCGCCGGACATTCCGACGATCGCGGAGTCCGGTTACCCAGGCTTCGAGGCTGTCGGCTGGTTCGGGCTCGTGGTCCCCGCGCGCACGCCGCGAATGATCGTCAATCGTTTGAATGCCGAAACCGTGAAAGCGGCGAACGCGCCTGAAGTACGCGAGCGCCTGACGGCGGTTGGATTCGACGTGGTCACCAGTACGCCTGAAGCGTTCGCGCGTTACATCCGCAGCGAAGTCATCAAGTGGCGAGCGCTTGCGAAACAGATGGCGCTTAAGCCTGAATGATGGTTATGGGGAACCATCCAAGTGCGTGTTTCACTGTCGCGCTCGTGTGCGCCGCTCCGCTGCCCGCGCTCGCTCAGACTTACCCCAGCAAACCTATACGCTATGTCGTCCCGTTTCCCGCGGGCGGCGCCGGCGACCTCGTCATCCGCCCGCTTGCCCAGAAGCTGAACGAGCGCTGGCGCGAGCCGGTCGTCGTCGACAACCGATCCGGTGCGAGCGGCGCGCTCGGCCTGCAGATCGCGGCCAACGCGCCTGCCGATGGCCACACGCTCGCGTTGGGCACGGCGAGCACGCATTCGATCAATCCTGCACTGCATCGTGATCTGCCTTACGATCCGGTCAAAGACTTTGCGCCGATCGCGTTACTCATCGTCATTCCTAACGTGCTTGTCGCTCATCCGTCGCTGCCCGCGCGCTCGCTGCAGGAATTGATTCAGCTTGCGCGCGCAAAGCCAGCACAGCTCAGCTACGCGTCCAACGGCACCGGCACTTCGGCGCACATGGCGGGCGAACTTCTGTAGCGCGTGGCGGGGATTCAGGTTCTGCACGTCCCGTACAAAGGTGTGGGCATCGCTGTCAATGACGTGCTCGGCGGGCACGTGCAATTGCTTTTCGGCGCTGTCGCAACCACGCTGCCACAGGTGCAGGCCGGCAAATTGAAAGCGCTCGCCGTGACCGGCGCGCAGCGTTCGCCGGCCGCGCCGGGAGTGCCGACTGTGGCCGAATCCGGTTTTCCCGGTTTCGAAGTCGTGCAGTGGTTCGGCGCTTTCGCGCCGGCCGGAACGCCGCGCGCCATCGTCGTGAACGTGAATGCCGAGCTCAATCGTGCGATGGCTTTGCCCGACGTGCAGGAGAGTTTTGCGCGACAGGGTTTTGAAACTCGTCCCGGCACGCCTGAAAAGTTCGCTGCCTATGTGAAGTCGGAGCTTGCCAAATGGTCGAAAGTCATCCGCGAAGCCGGCGTTCGCGCCGAGTAATCACGCTCGCGCTTGCGGTACTGCTGGTCGCGAGCACCGCGGCGCCGGCGCAGACTTCGCCCGCGTATCCGGTCAAACCGATCAGGCTCATCGTGCCGTTCGCCGCGGGCGGACCGACCGACATCCTTGCGCGCACGATCGGCCAGAAGCTCACGCAGGCTTTGGGATTTCAGGTCATCGTCGATAATCGGCCGGGTGCGGACGGTAATATCGGGACCGAGCTCGCCGCGAAATCGCCGCCCGACGGCTATACGTTGCTGCTGGCAACAGCAGGAATACTCACCGTGAATCCGAGTCTGCACAGCCGGCTGCCATTTGACGTTACCCGGGACCTTGCGCCGATCGCGCTCGCCGCTTCGATCACGAACGTGCTCATCGTGCACCCATCGCTGCCGGTGAAATCGGTGAAAGATTTCATCCGGCTCGCGCAATCAAGACCGGGACAATTGAGTTACGCGTCTTCGGGAACGGGATCGGCAAGCCATCTCGCGATGGAATTATTGAAAAGCACTGCGCATATCGACCTCCTTCATATCCCTTACAAAGGCGCCGCGCCCGGCATTACCGATCTGATCGGCGGACAAGTGCAGGTCATGCTGATCGGTTTGCCCGGCGCACTGCCTGCGATCAAAGCGGGCAGGTTGAAAGCGCTTGCCGTGAGCAGTCTGCGGCGTTCGCCTGCTGCGCCCGAGCTTCCGACCATAGCCGAAGCCGGTCTGCCCGGATTCGAAGTCATCAACTGGCTCGGCGTACTCGCGGCTGCCGGGACGAGCTCGGACATCATCGCAAAGCTCAATCAGGAAATCGACAAGGCGCTGCGCCAGGCCGACGTGAAAGAGCGCCTCGTGAATCAGGGCTTCGAAGTCATGGGCGGGACGCCGGAGCAATTCGCCGCCTATATCAAGCGCGAAACCGCGAAGTGGGCGAAAGTCGTAACGGCGACGGGCGCGAAGGCGGATTGATCCGCTTATTCCTCGCTGCGCCGTGCAAACAGACGGTCGATCTTTTCCTCGTACGCTTGGTAGTCGAGGAACTCGTACAGCGCCGCGCGCGGTTGCATGATATCGATCACGTTCTTCGCACTCCCGTCGCGCAAAATCGCCTCGTATACTTTCAGCGCCGCAGCCGACATCGCGCGCGCGGCGGAGAGCGGAAAAAGCGCCGCCGATACGCCCACGCTGCGCAGCTCGTCGAGCGTGAACGCCGGAGTTTTGGAAAATTCGGTGATGTTCGCGAGCACGGAATGCGGGCGCTTGAGCGCGTCGACGAACGCGCGATACTGCGCAAGCTCGCTGCACGCCTCGGCGAAGATCATGTCAGCGCCGGCTTCCATGTAGGCACATGCGCGATCGATCGTGGCCGACAGACCTTCGGACGCCATTGCGTCGGTGCGCGCACAGATGAAGAACGACGCATCGGTTCGCGCGTCGAGCGCGGCTTTGAGACGGTCGAGCATTTCCGCAACCGGCACTACGGCTTTGCCAGGCCGATGGCCGCAGCGCTTGAGCTGCACCTGGTCTTCGATATGCATCGCGGCCGCGCCATCTTTGATCAGCCCTTTTACCAGCCGCGCGATGTTGAATGCACCGCCGAATCCGGTGTCGACATCCACCATCAGCGGAAGGGCGCTCGCGTCGGTGATGCGACGCACGTCGGTCAGCACGTCGTTCAATGTCGTGATCGCGAGATCGGGCAAGCCGTACGAGTATGTCGCAAGCCCGCCGCCCGCGAGATAGATTGCTTTATGGCCGACACGCTCGGCCATCATCGCGCAATACGGATTGATCGTGCCTACGATCGCCAGCGGTGACGTCGTTTCGAGTGCGCGCCGAAAACGCTGTCCGGCGGTCATCGAGCTTTCAGATGAAGCTTGAGCGCGGTCATTCATGATGTTCGTCCACAATAATAGCGATTATGAAAGAGGAGAAGACGCGGTGACCCGGGCGATTTTCAGCGACCCCGAATGCCCTGCCAGATGCTGATTAGCATGTCGTTGAGATCGGCGAGACCATTCATGCGCGATGCGCCGGCCAGGTGCGGTGTCACAATGACGTTGGCGTAATTCAACAGCGGTTCGTCATCCGCAGCCGGTTCTTCGTAAAGCACATCGAGCCCAACTCCACCTAAATGGCCGCCCGCGACCGCGTCCAGCAGAGCTTCTCTGTTGACGATCGCCGCGCGCGAAGTATTGATCAGAAACGCACCGCTCTTCATGCGGCGAAGCGCGGCGGCGTCGACAAGGTCGCGTGTCTGCGCGGAAGACGGCACATGTATGCTCAGGTAGTCCGAGCGCGCGAAAAGCTCTTCGAACGAACAGTACGTGGCGCCGGCCTCGCGTTCTTCTTCGGCAGTGAACCTGGCGCGTTTGTGATAGAGGATTTCCATCCCGAACGGGCGTGCCATCGCCGCGACCTCGCGCGCGATTTCACCGAAGCCGAGGAGTCCCAACGCAGAACCCGCGAGCGCGCGCAATCCAGGGATGCGCGCGAAATTTGCACCCGGCGTGTGACGTGTGTCGTACGGGCGTGAAGCGAAACCGGCCGCGGCGAGCCGCCCCCGCGTGACGAGTCCGTTGATGAGCGGAAATCGTTTGGCCAGCGCCAGCATCAGCAGCATCGTGTGCTCGGCCACAACCCTGTTGGTGCGGCGGCGCACGGTGTGCACCGGCAGATTACGCGCGCGGCACGCGTCCGCGTCGATGTGAGGCGCAAACGCGCCGAAAGTCTGTACCCATTTGAGCTTCGGCGCCGCCGCAAGCTCGCGCTGACCGAGCTCGAGGCTTTCCACGATCACGACCTCGGCAGACGGCAGCGCGCGATGCAATTCATCTGCGTTGGTGACAAGATGCACTTTCGCCGGATACAAACCCGGAATTCGCGCGCGCAGCGCATCGCACCACGCGATCAGGTCGACATCGTGCGCCATATAGTCCGCGTAGGCGGACGTGCGCTCGGCCGGCGTGCCGGGGTCGAGCATGATCTGCACGAGGCGCAGCACGCGGTCTTCTTCAACGATCAGCGTCGGCATGGCTGACGACATTCCCTTACTCTCATTCCTCGATTTTGCGTGCAATCGGTTGGCGGCCTTTGAGCATGAGCTCGGCGGCGATGTCTTCGGTGACTTCCACCGGCATCGTCAGAATCAGCGCTGAATACGATTTCCCATGCGGATCGAGCGAAAGCGAACGCGTGACGCCGCCGCCGAGCGCACCCTCCATCACCAGATTGATCGCATGGACCCTGGGAAGCTCGTAGCGCGTGATACGGCCTTTCACGATGCCGCGAAAATGCTCATGCACGCGCTCGGGCGTAATCGAACGCAGGATGAGCGGGTAGTAATGGGCTTCGTAGGCAATGACTCCGATATTGTTGGTGTCGCCTTTATCACCGGCGCGTGCGTGCGCGAGCTCGCGTAAGTAAAACGTTTTCACGCCACCTCCGTCACGATGATCCTGGGCTTGATCGCCGCTCTCGGAATCAGGCACGAATAGATCGCCAGCACTTCCCTCACGTGTTTACGCGGGATCGACGAGCTGGCCGGACCTTTGCCGACGAGCGTTTCAACCTCGTTTCCAAGCCTCACGGCGTCGCGCTTTTCAAGCGCGCGGCCGGCGAAGCGCAGGCAGACTTCGTACGGCGGCTCCTTTGGCGGCAACGACGCTTCGCCGTGTAGCGCATTCATGCCGATGTAGTCGATGCGAAGTTCCTGCAGATTGACGCCGCCGATCTTGAGCCGCTCGCGCACGACTTTCTCAGCGAGCCTGGCACGCTCCAGGCAACCCAGCCCGGCGTAAATGATCTCGGCTTCGCCGATCCATCCCTCGAGCACGCCCACCGACACTTTGAGCTCAACGGGACGCGGCTTGCCCCGGCCGCCGCTGATACGCACGCGGTCGGGCCCGATCTCCTCGAGCTCGACCTGCGTAAAATCGACGACGACATCCGGCGTAATGTAATTCGCAGGGTCGTGTATCTCGTAAATCATCTGCTCGGCGCAGATCGCGCGGTTGATGACGCCACCGGTGCCGGGAAGCTTAGACACGACAATAGCACCGTCGCGCTCGACTTCGAGCAGCGGATAGCCGAGATTCCACAGCTCCGGCACATCTTTGTAACCTGGATCAGCGAAAAATCCGCCCGAGACGTTTGCGCCGCACTCGACCATGTCAGCGCCGGTCTGACCTTTGCCGAGAATATCCCAGTCGTCCTGTTTCCAGCCGAACTCGTGAATCATCGGCGCGAGAAAAAGCGAGCAATCCCCGCCTCGCCCCGTTAACACGATGTCAGCGCCTTTGCGCAGCGCCGCGACGATAACATCGGCGCCAAGGTAAGCGTTGGCCGAGACGATTTGTCCTTCAAGCGACGATAAAGGCTTACCGGTCTCCATTAATTTGAGGCGGTCCGCGTTGTCCAGGCAGTACTGAAGCACGTCATCGCCGAGGACCGCCGCGACTTTCATCGGCCCGAGCTGCAAATCGCGGATGATTTGCGCGCTGCGCTTGGCCGCCCCAGTCGGGTTCGCGGCGCCCATGTTCGTGACCACGCGTGTGCCATTGTTCTTGCAGTGCGGCAGCACTGAATAGAAGCGGTCGGCGAGAAGCTCGTTGTATCCGTTCTGCGGGTTCTTGCGACGCTCCAATTGGGCGAGCGCGATCGTGCGCTCGGCAAGCGTTTCGTACACCAGATAATCGAGCTTGCCGCGCGCCGCGAGCTCGGTCGCGGGCTCGACGCGGTCGCCTGCGTAACTTGCGCCGGCGCCGATGCGCAAGGTGCGCGTGCGCGGTGGTGATTGTTCTTTTCTTGGAGAGCGCATCGTGTGTTGCCCGCTTACTCGAGTTTCGTGCCAGAGGCGAGAATGACTTTGCGCCATTTCTCGAGTTCCGATTTCATCATCGCAGCGAACTGCTCGGGCGTGCTCGACACCGGCTCGACGCCTTGCGTCGCGAAACGATCGAGAATCTCCGCGCTCTGCAGTGCTTTGGCGGTCTCGGTGCTCAGGCGATCGACGGTCTCTCGCGGCGTGCCCGCCGGCGCAAGCAGCCCGTGCCACGTCGTCACTGCGTAACCGGGCAACGCGGCCTCAGCGATAGTCGGTATTTGAGGCACGGCCCGCGAGCGCTTCGCGGTCGTGACTGCGAGCGCGCGCAGCTTGCCGCTCTGAACGTGCGGCAAAGCCGTGAGTATCTGATCGAACATGAGCGACACCTGACCGCCGAGCAGGTCGGTCATCGCAGGGCTGCTGCCTTTGTATGCGATGTGCACCATGTCGACGTTGGCCATGCTTTTGAACAGCTCGCCCGCCAGATGGATCGCAGTGCCGCTGCCACCCGATGCGAAGTTGAGTTGTCCCGGATGGCTCATCGCGTACGCGATGAGCTCTTTTACCGACTTGGCCGGAACCGAAGGATGCACAACGAGCAACTGCGGCATCGAAGTGACCTGCGAGATCGCTGCGAAATCGCGCAGTGTATCGAACGGCATCTTGCTGTAGAGATTGGGGTTGATCGCCATGGTGCCGATGGTCGCCAGGAAAAGCGTATAGCCATCCGGCGGCGACTTTGCGACCGCCTCCGCACCAATGTTGCCGCCGGCTCCGCCGCGATTGTCGATCACAAACTGCTGGCCGAGCT